>JAFDHG010000023.1 GCA_019308925.1 Deltaproteobacteria bacterium | reverse complement strand
GCCCCTGGGAAGACCTTATGACCCCACTCACCTCTCCTGTTTCCATCTTGAAGACCACCTCTTCGAGCGCAGGGACCATCTCCCCCTTTTTAAAAAAGCCGAGGTCACCTCCTGAGCGGGCTGATGGATCCTCCGAATAGAGGATGGCCACTTCCTCAAATTCCGCCCCTTCCCGCAACCTCTGCAACACCCTTTTCATCTTCTCTTTGGCCATCTCCAACCCTTCGGGGCTGGCATCAGGTGGTACCTTGATCAATATATGCCTCACCCTTATTTGGGGGGGACGTTGATATCTCTTTACATGATGTCGATAATATTCCCTTATCTTCCCCTCATCCATGGATATCTTGGGTTTGATGAAGTTCTGTATTATCCTGGCCTTTCTTATCTGCGCCTTGAGAAAATGGCGGTACCCCTCCAAGGTGAACCCTTGGGAGGTGAGTTCCGTCTCCATTTGGGCATCGGTTATCTTCCCCTCTCTCTTCATCCTCTCGATGGTCTTCTCCACCTCTTCATCCTTGACCTTGATGCCAAACCTGAGGGCCACCTTCTGCAAGAGCTTCTCCTCGATCAGCATCTCCAGGACCTCCTTGCGGACCTGGGACAGCCTTATCTCCCTCTCCAAGGGGTTTTTCTCACTGCCGAGGGTGGCCTTCCCATATCTCCCCATGGCCTCTTCGAGATCAGAAAGGGTGATCACCTCCCCGTCCACTACCCCTACTACCCGATCCAACACCTTCCCTGCGGAGGGGAAAGGCATCAACAAAAAAAAGACGAACAATAAACAGAAAACCCTTTTCTCCATTAACCGATACCCCTTTATTCTCCCCCCCTTTTAGGGGTAGGAGGCCTTATCTCCTCTAAGGCCTTTTGGTTTATCCTGATCCGTGCCTTTTCCTTAACCCCTGCCAACCAATCTTGGAAGGCCCCCTCCTCCCTTTCCCGCAAGATCCTCTCCCTGACCTCCTCCTTCACCTCCTCAAAGCCCAATTTAGCTTGTTCCTGCTTGGCCACCAGCTGAAAGATATGATAGCCATAGGGGCTCTGCACGATGGAGCTTATCTCCCCCACCTTCAGAGAAAAGACCACATCAAGCTCCTCCGGCATCTCCCCCCGACCGAAAAATCCCAGGTCACCCCCTTCTTCAGCCTCCGGCCCGCTGGAATATCTACGCGCCAGCTCCTCAAAGGGCTTTCCCCTCTTGAGCCTCCTCAGGACTATCTTTGCATCCTTGATATTACGGACCACGATTTGCCGCACCCTCACCTGTTCGGGCACCACAAACTCCACTCTATGCTCCTCATAATACTCCCTCAGAGTGGGTTCATCGATGGGGGAGGTAACCTGGGAAACCCGGTTGATGACCTTCTCGATCAGGAGCCTTTGACGCAGCCTTTCTTTCCATTGGGGGAGGGGGATCCCCCCCTTTTTTACAACCTCCTCAAATCCCCCTTCAGGATAACCTCCTTTTATGGTGGTAAAGGCCTCCTCCAGCTCCTCATCGTTCACCGTTATCCCCATTTTTCGGGCCTCGTGGATGATAAGCCTCTTCTCGATAATCTGACCCAGGAGGGCTTCCTTCAGTCTTTCTAAGGCCTCCTGCTCTTGTAAGGAAAGAGGAATGTGGTAGCCCTCGACCAAAGGAGAGAGTTCCTCGGTGAACTCCGCGGCAGTAATAGGGTCACCATCGACCTCTGCCACCACCTGTGAGGGTAGATTACTCTGACATGAGGTCACCACGGCCCAGACCATGAGGATTAGGATAAAGGGCCTTAAGAAATGTCTCATTTACCCCCTTCCTCCACGGCCAACAACTCCTCATTAACGACGATCTTAGATCCCTTCCGCAACTCTTTCAGATATGCCGTGAGGATTTTCTCCCTCTTCTTTTCCTGGAGAAGGCCCTTGATCTCCTCTTTTACCTCGGAAAATGTCCGCTGATGGGGTTTCTTCCTGTCTTCAAGGCGGATAACGTGATAGCCAAAGCTCGCTTTGACAATCTCGCTTATCTCCCCCGGCCTCTTCAAGGAGAAGGCAGCTCGCTCAAACTCCTTGCCTGTCTTTCCCCTCTCGATATAGCCTAGATCCCCACCCTTATCCCTGCTGGGGCTGATGGAATATCTCTTCACCAATCTGATAAAGTCCTCCCCTTGACTCAGTCTCCTCTTGATCTCCTTGGCCTCCGGCAGGGTCTTCACCAAGATATGCCTCACCCTTATCCTTTCCCCCACCAAGAACTTCTCCTTGTTCTCCCGATAGTAAGCCTCCACCTCTTCGTCGCTGACCTCATCCTTCCCTTTAAAGAGTTCTCCTAGAAGGGCCTCGATGACCAACCCCTGTTTAAACCTCTCCAGCTTGGCCAGTATTTGCTTATCCCTGTCCAAACCCCTCTTCTTCGCCTCCTGCAAGAGGAGTTCCCGGTCTATGAGGTTTTGCAAAAACTCCTTCCTCGCCTCTGCTGAGACCATCATTGGTTTTAGATAAGTCGGGAGATGTTCCATCTCTTGGTTAAACTCCTCAAGGGTGATCTCCCTATCGTTTACCTTGGCCAACTCCTTCCCTTTAGGGGATTCAGCCTTGTCACAGGCGAAGGTGGAAAGAAATAAAAAAAGAAGCAACACCATCCCCCAAAATTTCCCTTTTATTGCCATCTTATGCCCTTTCTTTTTTAAAAAGCTACCATATCACGTCAACCCTTGCAAGATATTTCTGGTCTCCTCCAACACCCCCCTCCAATCCTTTGCCTCGGACGTATAGATCAACCTCATCTCCGGGGTTAGCCTATACTTACTATCCCCTCTTTCAATGAGATCCACCACCTTCTCCGGGGAGATCATCCCTCCCGGGGTGAAGCTCAACACTGCCATGTTATCCCTGAACTCAAATCTCTGGACGGAGAATTTACTAAGCCATATCTTCAATCTGATGACCTCCAAGAGGTTCAACAGGGATGGAGGGAGATGGCCAAAGCGGTCTTGCATCTCCACCTTTATCTCCTCTATCTCTTCTTCTTCCTCCAGGATGGAAAGCCTTTTGTAAAAGATAAGACGCTGATTGTTATCGGCAATATATTCAGCGGGTATGAAGGCATCTATGGGCAAACTGATCTCAGGTGTTACCCGCTCCTTCACCTCCTCACCCTTCAGCTCCCTTATGGCCTTCTCCAAGAGGCTATTGTACAACTCAAAGCCCACTTCAGCTATATGACCTGATTGGACATGCCCCAAGAGGTTACCCGCCCCCCTGGTCTCCAGATCCCTCATGGCAAGTCTAAAGCCGGAACCCAATTCGCTTAACTCCTGAATGGCCCTGAGCCTTTTGAGGCCCTCCCGGGAGAGTTGCTGAGGGGGCGGGACGATCAAATAGGCAAAGGCCCGCTGGGCAGATCTCCCCACCCTCCCCCGGAGCTGGTAGAGGTCGGCCAATCCAAAGCGTTCTGCATGATTGATGATGATGGTGTTGGCGTCGGGGATGTCTAGACCTGACTCAATTATACTGGTACAGACCAGGAGGTCTATTTCCCCTCCCACAAACTTCATCATCACCTCCTCCAAGGTCCTCCCCCTCATCTGCCCATGTGCTACAGCCAAACGTACCTCGGGGACCAGTCCCCGTAACATAGAAGCCACCCCTTCGATGTCCTTCACCCTGTTGTGGACAAAGAAGACCTGGCCACCCCTGTCGACCTCTTTGAGGATTGCCTCCCTGATCACCTCTTGGTCGAAGTTGACGATATAGGTGCGGATGGCCTGACGATTGGGGGGAGGGGTATTTATCAAGCTCAGGTCTCTGATCCCCAACAGGGACATCTGTAGGGTCCGGGGGATGGGGGTGGCGGTAAGGGTGAGGCAATCCATCAATTTCCTCATCTCTTTTAATCTTTCTTTATGGGAGACTCCGAATCTATGCTCTTCATCGATGATCAACAGACCCAGCTCCTGAAAAGAGACATCGTCTTGGAGGAGGCGGTGGGTTCCGACGATGATATCGATCTTCCTCTCCCTTAGTCGCTGCAGGAGCTCCCTCTGCTGGACAGGGGTTTTAAACCTGCTCAGACTCTCCACTATCACCGGGTAGTCCTTAAGCCTGGAGGTGAAGGTCAGGTAGTGTTGCTGGGCCAGGACGGTGGTAGGGACCAAAACGGCCACCTGTTTGTTGTCCAGGGCAGCCTTAAAGGCCGCCCTGATGGCCACCTCTGTCTTACCATAACCCACATCCCCACAGATCAACCTATCCATGGGCTTGGGCTCCTCCATATCCTCCATCACCTGCTCGATGGCCTCCCCCTGATCAGGGGTCTCCTCATACTCGAAGGCCGCCTCAAACTCCTTAAAGTAGACATCTCGAGAGGAAAAGGCAAACCCCTGAAAGGCCTTACGGGCGGCATAGATATCCAGGAGTTCTTTGGCCACCTGTTGGACCGCCTGTTTCACCTTCTTTGTGGTCCTCTTCCAAGAGATTCCACCCAGCTTATCGAGCTTAGGTGACCTATCTCCTGTCCCAATATATTTATGGACCAGATTGAGCCTATCCACCGGAACGTAGAGCCTGTCTCCACCCTCGTACTCTATCAGGAGGTAATCGTTCTCCACCCCCTCCCCCTCCAGTTTCACCAACCCTTGATAGACCCCTATCCCATAATCGATATGGACCACATAATCCCCCATTCTGAGGCCCTCAAAGTCGGAAAAGGGGGTGGGTTGCGCCCTTTTGCCTCGACCGACCCTCCTCTTCAGACCGAAGATCTCCTCTTCGGTCACCACCGCCAGCCCCTCCGAGGGGAGGCAGAGACCAGCCTTTAAGTCCCCCACCACGATGGTCAGGGAACCACGATCCCTCAAGGGGTGGGAGGGGAAGAAATCCCTAAACACCACCCTCAGACCTAAATCCTCCAGGAGCTCCCCCAGCCTCTTGGCCTGCCCTGGCGTTTGCGTGACGATGTAGACTGCCCACTTCCCCTTTATCCACCCTTGGACCTTCTGCGCCAAGACCCTCAGACCAGATGTCCTGACCTCCCTCTTGAGCTCCTCGTTAGAGGAGGCAAGTAGGGTGACCCGAGGGGGGACTCGGTCTCCCTGGGGGGCAAGCTCCCAGCCCCCTATCTCCACCCTCGGCCTCTGTGTGATCATGGTCATAACCGTCTGAGAAGGGAGATACTGATCCTCCGTTGCGCGTCTGCGCACCTGTTCCCAGAACTCCTCCGCCTCCTTATAGGTCTCTAAGGGACCATCTATAAAGACGAGTGCCCGGGATGGGAGATATTCGAACAGGGTGCCTTCCCCCTCTACCTTTAGGGGTGTTATGACGGCCTCCTCAACCCGCTGCACCGATCTTTGCGTCTCCAAATCGAAGGTGCGAATGGAGTCCACCTGGTCTCCGAAGAACTCTATCCTGATGGGGAGGTCCTGATCGAGGGAATAGATATCCATAATCCCTCCGCGCAGACTCATCTCCCCCCTCTCCTCCACCATCTCCACCCGAGTGTAGCCCAGGGATATGAGTTCCTTTGCCAGGGTTTCCCTGTCCCTGTCTTGCCCTACCTCGATCCTTATCAGGGATGAAAAAAGGGCATCCTTGGGGATTACCTTGCCCAGGAGCCCTTGGATGGGGGCAACGACCAAGGAGGCCCTCCCCCCACCGAGCATCCGCAGTACCTTCATCCTTTGGGCACAAAGACCCCAGGGGGGAAGGAGGTCCCCGTAAGGGATACCATCGAAGGGAAAAAGGAGGACACCTTCCTCCTCCTCAGGGGGAGTAAAGAAGAGGATATCCTCCCATAAGGCCTCAGCCCCATCTTGATCAGGGGTTATGACAAACAGGGGGGAGAGTTCCCTGCGCAGGAGGCTGATGAAGAAACCCTTTGTCCCTCCCTTCAATCCTGAGACATGAAGCTCTCCTCCCCTCTCCCAAGCCCTTTTCGTCAGGTGCAGGAGCTCCTCGATCCCATAGGGACTTCCCTTATCTTCGAACCAGTCCTCTTTCACCTCTCTGCTCCAAAGGTAGGGTACAAAGTTCAGGAAAGAGACATAGACCACATATCGGCTGGCGAGCCCGACAGATCTGCCTCCCATATCTGATGAGATTGAGGTGCAGGGAGATGGCCTTCCCAGTGGGGATTAAAGGGGCCAGGAGTCCATGGGCCCTCTCTGCCGTCACCTTGGCGGGAACCAGTCCTAACCGCTTGGTGATTCTCAGGATATGGGTGTCCACCGGGAAGACCTCCCTCCCACAACCAAAGGCCAATACACAGCTGGCAGTCTTAAGACCTACCCCCCTCAAACCTAGGAGGACCCCCATGGCCTCTTCCGTCCCCATCTCACAGATAGGGGAGAGAGTCACTTTACCCCATCTTTCCCGCACCCAACAGAGGATCTCCCTTATCCTGCCTGCCTTCTGCTGGGCCAGCCCCCCTACCTTGCAGATCTCGGTTTTGACCATTGGTGTTTTGTGAAAGTATGGTGGATATCAATACCTCCAAGGGGTCAGAGGGAGAATCTTTGTACGGGACCCCGTATCTCCCCTCCAAGGCCTCAGCGACCTTCTCTAGGGCAAGCGCTCTAATGGGTGTCAACCCTGAAAGGGAAGTCATCGGTTTGAAAAAGCTTCTTCGTGAGGTGAAATGAGGACGAGAACATCCCGTCTCCTCTTCACCTACCCTCTGTTTTGCTCATTAGAATAATTCCAATTGCGGGTCTTTTTCCTTTATCCATTGAACAACCTCATGTACAAATCGTTTAGCTGTCTTTAAGGCCTCCAGAGCTTCCTTTTCCGTCAAATTGTCCATTGGGTCATAGGTAAAGAGATTTCGCCTTCTCCTCATCTGGTCGAATCTACGAGTTAGGGTACGAAATTTCTCTCCTAACACCAGGCTGGCAAACTCCACCGTGGTTTTATGCTGTTCCCCGTCGTCTGGGCGATATCCAGAGAGGAACATAATGGCCCTTCCTGTTCGGAGCATAGCTAAATATGCAAAAGTGTAGGTGGCCTCTTCATCGATAGGCAGATTCTGTTCGGCTGTTTTTATATCCTTTAAGGCCCGAGAAAGGAGATTTCTTATCTGATTAAAAGGTTTTTCCTGCCTTTTAACCAATCCCTTATCCAACCATTGATTTATCCTTTTTTCATAGATCATTTGTGGTTCCGATGATAAAAACCTTTGGATTTCTTAAGACATCCATAATGAAAGAGTTTTCTGTTTCCTTTTTACGCTTAAATTCTTCAGGAGTATAGAGGACATAATTGATCTCGCGCCCCAATTCTTCTTCCATTTCCTGAATATCATTGACCAATTCATCCATATCAGGGTTTCCGATCAATAGAACATCAATATCTGAATTCCCCGTATCCTCACCACTGGCCACAGAACCATAAATAAGAGCCGTCTCAATGTTTTTTATCTTCTTCAAGCCTTCCCTTAGGGTATGTTCAATTCCTATTGTCTTCGAAACTATTTTCCTTAATTCCTCATAAAGGGGGAACGATTTGTCCAGTGAATAGTAGGTAAGGTTACCCACCTTATCTCTGAGAAAAAGGCCTGCTTTGGACCATCTAAGAAGTTCTCGGCGGATATTGCCCACCGGCTCATGCAACAACCTCTCCAGTTCTCTCAGGTAATACCTTCCGTTGGTTTGGGAAAAATAGAGGCGAAAGAGTTTTTGTCGAAGTTTCGATGATAAGAGATTTGGAAGTTCCAGCATTTCTATGCCCCTTTTGAATACAATTGTAGTAAATAATGACTACAATAGCAAGCCCAAAATAATTTATCCCAGTTCTGCTTCATCGAGGGATTTCACCATCATCAATTCTTTCCCCGGTCATCAATGACCTTGATCGCAATCCTCTGGTTTTCACCGGTAGTAAATGGTTCGCTTACCGTGCCTGCCAAATACTCCCAGACGGTGTCGTCATAAGTTCATTTAAGCGCCTTTTTCAGACTATACCATGCTTTGGTATGTGGGAAAAAGGCCTGGCTGACACAAAAAGCCAAGTCATTATAATCGCTATCTAAAAACCATGCATGGACATCGTCCCCATTCGAATGATGCACCTCGTAGGCAGATCTCGGTTTTGACCATTGGTGTTTTGTGAAAGTATGGTGGATATCAATACCTCCAAGGGGTCAGAGGGAGAATCTTTGTACGGGACCCCGTATCTCCCCTCCAAGGCCTCGACGACCTTCTCTAGGGCAAGCGCTCTGTCCTGGATGGCAGCAGGGAAAATAGACATTTAATCTTTATTCTAGAGATAATACCCTTACTAAGTCAATAAATTTTACCTTCTTTGACATCACGGTGCTGATTTGATATACAAAGTTCCGAGTAACAATAGATGGTATAAAGGAACCCTGAATGCTATTTCATACTTCAATCCCTTCTCGGTATTACTTCAGGGGGTCTTGCCCCCTAAAACCCTATGACTTGAATCCTTGAATCCCTCTTTGAAAGATGATATCTTCATTGGCAGGGTTAATGGTAAACCCTCATGCGTGTTTAAATATATCTTTAAAAATGGAGGTTCTACAATGGACAGGAGGACACACAAAAAGGCTATGTTAGTCTTCATAATGATCTTCTCCCTGGCGGGAATGGGCATTGGGGCCACCTTCTCCCCCATCAAGATCGCCCAGGCCCAGGAGATAGGCCCCAATGAGGTACAGGGAAAGGTCCTCTCCATCCAGACCAATGTCTTCCGCCGGGGGACCATCGTAGTCAAAAGCGATCAAACGGGGACGACTTACACCTTCTATGTGGGTGCTAGGACCGTATATTATCCCCCTCGCTACCCCGGCATTGGAGAGACCATAAAGGTCCAATACATCAACGATAGGGGGTTCCTCAAGGCCACCCGGGTAGAGATAGTCCAAGGTCCGTGAATTGTCCCTGTTAAAGGATTTGCAAGAAGGGATTTCTTACCGCTTCCGGGATCTTCAGCTCTTGATACAGGCCCTCACCCATCGGTCCTACCTCTCTCAGAAAAACGAAGAAGGGGAGGATAACGAGAGGCTGGAGTTCCTGGGGGACTCAGTTATAGAGTTGGTGGTGAGCCATCTCCTGCTAGCCCGCTTTCCCCACCTCACCGAGGGGGGACTATCAAAGGCCAGGGCCTCTCTGGTCAAGGAGGCTACCCTGGCCTCCCTTGCCCAAGGAGTTGGATTGGGAGAGACTCTGCGGCTGGGCCGGGGGGAAGAGGAGACCGGGGGGAAGGAGAAAGACTCCATCCTGGCCGGGGGCATGGAGGCGCTGGTGGCCGCCGTTTATCTGGATGGCGGATATGAGGAGGTCTTCCGGATGATAGAACAATTATACACCCCCCTCTTAGAGGAGATGAAAAGGGGACTAAAGGACGCGGATTTCAAGACCAGACTCCAGGAATATACCCAAAAATATCTGAACACCACCCCTCACTATATCGTGGCCGGAGAGGAGGGGCCAGACCACGACAAGACCTTTGAGGTAACCATCTCCATAGGGGGAAAGCTATACGGGAGGGGAAGAGGAAGGAGCAAAAAGGATGCCGAGCAACGGGCGGCTGAAGAAGCCTTAAGGTCCTTGAGCGAGGATTAAGGGATGAAAGGCAAAAGATTTATCATCCCCATCTTTATCTCCCATTTTGGATGTCCCTACAGGTGTGTATATTGCGATCAACACCGGATAGCCCGCCCTGCCTCGGCGCTCCCCAGCCCTGAGGAGGTGCGCAAAGAGATCGAGTGGTACCTGAGGGTGGGCGTACGCAAGCGAAGAGATGTCCGAACAATACAGGTGGCCTTTTATGGGGGGAGCTTCACCGCCCTAGCCCAGGAGACCCAAGAGGGGCTTTTGCACAGCATCGCCCCCTTTCTGAGGGAGGGAAGAGTCCATTCCCTTCGATTATCCACCAGACCCGATTATATCTCCCCCGAGATCATGGAAGTCCTCAAGACAAACAAGGTAACTACCGTTGAACTGGGGGTCCAGTCCATGGATGACGAGGTCCTAAAGACCTCTCGGAGGGGATATGGAAGGGAGGAGATAAAGAGGGCCATATGGGAGCTCAATCAGAGGGGTTTTGAGGTAGGGGTCCAGCTCATGGTGGGCCTACCAGGGGACACACCGGAGAAGTTCTCCTCTACCATAGAGGAGGTAATCGGAATAAAACCCCATTTTGTCCGGATCTACCCTACCTTGGTGATCAAGGGGACAGTGTTGGAGAGGTGGTTTCATGAAGGGCGGTACCGCCCCATCTCATTGGAAGAGGCGGTAAACATAACCAAGGGGGCCTTACAGAGGTTTCGCCAGGCCCAGATCCCGGTAATCAGGGTAGGGCTTCAGCCCACCCCCTCCCTGGAGACAAAAGGCACCATTGTTGCCGGCCCCTACCATCCGGCCTTCCGACAACTAGTAGAGGGCTCTATACTCTACGAACAGGCGGCCTCTCTATTGGCCAGCTCACGCACAGAGGAGAGGAGCTCCCCCATCTTTCTGCTCTCACCCCAGGATATATCCAATTTCTACGGACAAGGAAGACGAAATATAAAGAGACTTAAGGAGGCCTTTGGTTTAAAAGAGGTAAAAGTGCAAACCGACCCCAAAAGGGAGAGGGGGACGATCTCCCTTTGTGTATAATTCGTGAGGCTACAAGGATGAAGAGAGTATTGTGGATATTTCTCATCTTGATCGTCTTCTGGGGATGTGCACCCAAGAGGGAGGTAAAGATCCCCCCTCCAAAAGTCCCCCCGGTGACCCGGAGGGTAGAGTATGGATGGGCCTCGTGGTACGGAAGGCAGTTTCATGGACGGCGCACCTCCAGTGGTGAGGTCTACAATATGTATCAGTTGACCGCTGCCCATCGGGCCCTCCCCATGGGAATTAGGGTGGTGGTTACCCACCTCAAGAACGGCAGGTCGGTAATGGTGACCATCAACGACCGCGGACCATTCGTGAAGGGAAGGATTATCGACCTCTCCTATGCCGCTGCGCAGGTCCTGGGGATGGTCGAGGAGGGGGTGGCCTGGGTGAGGGTGGAGCCCTTAGGAAAAAGGGGCCTTTCACCTCTCCCTGCTGAAGGGCCTTTCACAATCCAGGTAGGCTCCTTCATCCTCCGATCCAATGCCCTCAGGCTGATGGAGGAGTTAAAGAAGGTACATAAAGGAGCCTACATCGCCGTATTGAAGACACCAGAGAACAGATATTACCGCGTAAGGCTGGGAAGATTCAGTAACAGGGAAGAGGCCTATCAGTTTGCCATGCGCCTGGCTAAGAACGGATATACACCCTTTATAACCAAAACCGAATAAAAATTATCTCCGGCGCAGACAGTGCTCCTGATATTGTCTGGTCTGGTACATAAAGGCCTCCAGGCGGGTCATGATGTTGCTCTGCTCCTGACCATCATAGGCCATGTTCAGGACGGGCAGGTTATTGTTCTCCTCTCGATATCTCTTCAGGATGGCGCTCACCACGGTCCCCGGCATACAGGTAAAGGGCATCACGTTCACCACCCCACTGGCTCCCCTCAGGGCGAAGTCCACTGTCTTGCCGATGCTCAAAATTGCCTCACCCTCGAACGATGAATCGAGATAGGGTTTGGCCAGCTCAAGGACTTCAGCAGTCTTCGGCTCTTCAAGGTTATTAATACTCCCCTTAAATATGCGTTCCAGCCTATGTTCATATTTGTTCTGGTAGTATTCGGTCAAAAATATCCTGAGCAAATTGGAGAAATGCTTCCTGTTAAAGCTACGCCTGCGGGCCATGGCATTGATATAGTGGATCCATTCAACGAAAGGGGCAAGCCATGCCTCGCCGCCTAAGGCCTCTATTTTGCGGACGACGTGCTCATTGGCAAAGCGATTGGACCTCACATAGATCTCTCCCACGACTCCTATCTTCGGCTTGCTCCCGGGATCCACCACCAGTATCCGCTCAAACCTCTCCCGGACCTCGCGGAGGGCCTCCTCCAATCTCTCCAGCTCCCCACCCCCTGTGCGGATGGCCTCACAGACCAGATCGAGGCACTCCTTATAGACTCGGTCTGTCTCCCCGGTATTCTGCTCATAGGGCCTGGTCTCGTGGAGCTTTTTGATCAGGAGATCCACCGCCACTATTGCCCACCACCCGAGCTTATCGAATTCGGAACCGAGGATCCCCAGTTCTTTATAGAGGGTCTCATCCTGGTTAGGAGAGTAGATGGGGACATCGGCATACCCTAATTCGTCTAAGATAAGACGGTGTAAACGATGATACTGCCCGAAACGGCAGGGGCCGTTCCCCGAGGGCATGAAGAAGGCCACCCGTTGGGGGTCGAAATCCGGGCCTTTGACCACCCTGATCATATCCCCTGTGGTCAGGATGCAGGGATAACACTCCCTTCCGGTGGTGTATTTCCTGCCCCAATAGAGGGTCTCCTGGTCCGATTCAGGAAAGACCCGGGCCGAGAGGCCACAGGCCTCAAAGGCCGCAACAAAGGCAAAGGCGTGGTCGCACATATAAGGGATATAGATTGTGCGGGTAGCATCCCCCCTTATCTCCCCCCTTCGGCGCTTCTCTTCTTTGGGGCCTTGGGCATGCTTCAGGCTGTCGAGGAAGGCCTCGCACCTAGTGATGGCCCCGGCATCGGCGCTATGTTCATCTATCTCCAGTTGCAGGTATGGCTTCCCATTTAGGATATCACGGAAGAAGTGGTTGATAAAGGAATCGGCCCCACAGCCGAAGTTGCTGATGTAGACCCCGAAGAGCCTGGGATCATCTTTGATCAGGTGGGCAGCAGCCAGGATCTTCTGGCCATATTTCCAGTACATATCTTTGAGCCCTTCTTGCCCGGCCATGGACTCCAGGGGGAGGAAGTCCATGGGGATGGAGAGCACCCCTAGATCCCGTAGCTTTTTGGGGATGTCGAGGTTCAGCCCTGGGTCGCAACTATTGTAGGGACGCCCGACAATCACCATGAGCTTTTCCCCTTCCCTGAGCCCCTCCAGGATCTCTTTCCCCCGGGCGGCGATGGCTTGATAAAACCTGTTCTGGTATTCTTGTGCCCGGGCATAGGCCCTGCGGATATCCCTTGCCCCCCTCTTCAATCTTCTCCCCAGCTTTATCAGGGCCTGCTCCACCTCCTTGGACCCCATGCCAAAGGGAATCACAGGCTGCAGGACCTGAGCCCCGTACCTTTTAAAATCGATGGAGGAGTGCACGGTATAGGGCAAGGACTGGACATAGGGACAGGTCTGGGACTGTTCGAAGTCCTCCCGAAACTTCTCCATACTGATGATGCTGGGGAGGAAGATCCTCTTTATCCCCTTCTCCAATAGATTCATAACATGACCATGGGCCACCTTGACGGGGAAACAGGTCTCGGCCACCACCGCCTCCACCCCCCGGCGGATCAACTCCTTGTTGGTAGGGTCAGACAGAACTACCCTATAGCCCAGCTCCGTGAAGAAGGCCTTCCAAAATGGGAAGAGTTCATGGGATAGAAGGGCACGAGGAATGCCAATGATCGGGACATCATCTCCCAAGGTCTCATCACCTGGGTAGGGACCCAAGAGGAGCTCCTCCCGCTCGGCGAAAAGATCCGGCAGATGGCTCCCCTTGCTCCTGCGGACCACATCGTACTTCTCACAACGGCTCCCGTAAAATAAGGGCTTCTCCCCCTCTATGCTCACCTTTCTGATGAGGCACATGTTGGGACAACCCTTGCACTCGAAGGTGGTGATCTCATAGTGGCGCTGGCTCAGATCAAAACCCTTAAAGCTGCTCTTCTCCCAGGTGCGCTCCTTTTTTGCCAAGAGGGCCACCCCGATGGCCCCTGTCACGTCGTGATTTTCAGGGACGGTGACCTCTTTGCCCAAGACCTTCTCGAAGGCCGCCACCACCCCCTTGTTGAAGGCAGTCCCCCCCTGGAAGAAGATCTTGTTGCCTATTCGGCGATCCCCCACCACTCGGTTAAGATAATTCTGGACGATGGAGTAGCAGAGGCCGGCCACCAGGTCGTCGGTACCTGCCCCTCGTTGCTGGTGGTGGACAAGATCAGATTCGATGAAGACGGTGCACCTCTCCCCCATCCTCACTGGGGAGGGGGCCCGCAGGGCCCTTTCCTCAAACTCCCCCTTGATGGAGATACCGAGCTTCTCCGCCTGCTCCTCTAGGAATGAACCAGTACCAGCAGCACATACCTTGTTCATATCAAAGTCGACGATGACCCCTTTGTCGAGACTGACATATTTGGAGTCCTGCCCCCCGATCTCGAAGATGGTGTCTACCTCTGGATCGATGTTGGCCGCTGCGGTGGCCTGGGCGGTGATCTCGTTGCGGACGATATCTGCCCCCACAAAGTCTCCTGTCAAGTATCTGCCGGACCCCGTAGAGCCCGCCCCTTGGATATCCACCAGGTCTCCGACCTCCTCACCGATCTCCTGCAACCCCTGACGGATGGCCTCGATGGGCCTGCCCGCCGTCATCAGATAGCTCTTAGCGAGGACCCGCTCCTCTTCGTCGATAACCACCAAGTTTGTGCTGATGGAACCCACATCCAGCCCCAAATAGGCAGGGATTTTCCCGTTTTGGGCCTTGGGTTTGTAGACCCGTTCCTTCTCCTCCAGGTGTCTGGGGGAAAGGGTCAGGGGTTCTCGCCCTTCCCTCTTTATGTCCCGCTGCTGGTCGATATACACCTGGAGGCGTCCTATCCCTTCAAATACTTTCCCCTCAAACCTCCCCTCCTCTAGGGCGAGCAACACCGCCCCGATGGCCCCCATCGAGGCATAATGTTGGGGGATGATGAGCTCATCCCCTTGCAGCTCCAAGATGTCGAGGAAGGCCCTCTTCATCCCCGCATTGGCCGCCACCCCCCCCTGAAAGGCCACGGGTGGGCGGAACTCCCTCCCCTTGCCGATATTGCTCTTGAAGTTCCTGGCCAGGGCGTAGCAGAGCCCGGCCACAATATCGTAGTCTGGGGTGGCGATCTGCTGGAGGTGAATCATGTCCGTCTTGGCAAAAACACTGCACCGGCCAGCGATCCGCGGCGGATTTTGCGACTTCAATGCCAGTTGGGCAAACTCTTCGATGGTGAGCCCCAGCCGGGATGCCTGCTGATCGAGGAAGGACCCTGTACCAGCGGCGCAGAGGGTGTTCATGGAGAAGTCCTCTATTCTGAATCTATCACCCTCCATCTCCAGAATGATGAGCTTGGAATCCTCCCCCCCGATGTCGATGATCGTCCTCACCTGAGGGTAGAGGCGTCCGATGGCCTTAGATTGGGCGATGATCTCGTTGTAGAACTCTCCTCCCAAAAGCTCCGCTAGGCCCTTTCCTCCGGTGCCGGTAAAGGCTATCCCCTCAAACCTCTCGCCGGGGATGCGGGAGAGGATCTCCTCCAAGACCCCTTCCACCTTCTTCAGGGGTTGACCCCTAAGGCGGGTATAATACTCCTCCAAGATATCACCCGCCCGGTTTATTATCACAGTATTGGCGCTTACCGACCCCACATCTATCCCCAAGTAGAGCGGCTCCATTTTCCCCTCCCTTCTTATACGACCACTATCATTGGAAGAAAGTTATTATAAGATTTTGTCATCTTTTTGCAAGGAGAAATTTGACAGAGTTTTATTTTGACTTTTCCCACCTAAACCCTATAATAGGGGAGACCTATCGTTGGAGGCGCAACTCCATGTTGGACTCCTGGTTAAATCATAGGTTAGACCCTTATCTCTATAAATTGGCAGAGTGGTCCAGGGGCCTTATCAAACCCAACCACCTGACCCTCATCGGCCTGCTGGTCACTTTAGGAGCAGCCTTTGCCCTGGCCGTGGGGAGATGGAAGGTAGGCGGGATAGCCATCCTTGTGGCGGGGCTCTTTGATCTGCTGGATGGGGCAGTGGCCCGTTCGCAGGGAAGGGTAACCCCCTTTGGCGCCTTTTTCGACTCGGTAATAGATAGGTACTCCGACTTCTCCCTCTTTGTGGGGTTATTTTTCTATTATGCCTATACAGGGCACCCCTATCTAACCCTCTTGACCTCCCTGGCCGCCATGGGGAGTTCCTTGGTCCCCTTTACCAGGGCGAGGGCGGAAACGGTCATCCCCTCCTGTAAGGTGGGAATCATGGAGCGGCCGGAGAGGATCATCCTGCTTGCCTGTGGTGCCCTTTTGGACTGGATGATCCCCATCCTCTTGATCCTAACCATCCTCACCCATATCACCGTCATCCATAGAATCCTCTATACCAGAAAAATGCTGAAAGGGGGTTAACCAATCATCCTCTCCACCTCCTCGACCAACCTCTTCACCCATTCCCCCTCTTTTACCTTCTCGATGACCTTACCTTTTTTGAAAAGGAGACCCATCCCCTTCCCTCCGGCGATCCCCACATCGGCCTCCTTAGCCTCCCCCGGACCGTTCACCACACAACCCATCACAGCCACGGTGAGAGGGGTCTGGATATGTTCCAGCCTTTCCTGGACCTCCTCCACCAGGGGGATGAGTTCCACCTCACACCTCCCACAGGTGGGGCATGAGATGATCTCCACTCCTCGCTCCCTTATGCGCAGGGCCCGCAGGATATCGTACGCCGCCCTTACCTCCAGCACCGGGTCACCGGTCAAGGAGACCCGAATGGTATCCCCTATCCCTTCGCCCAAGAGGACCCCCAGGGCCACCGCTGACTTGATGACCCCGCTGAAGGGGGGACCCGCCTCGGTGACCCCCAGGTGGAGGGGATAATCTGACCTCTGAGAGAAGAGGCGATAGGCCTCCACGGTCCTGGGGACGTCAGAGGCCTTCAGAGAGACCTTGATGGCCCTATGCCCTACGTCCTCACAGAGCTTGATGCACTCCAAGGCACTTTCCACCATGGCTTCAGGGGTGGCCCGGCCAAATCTATCCAGGATGTGGCCCTCCAACGAGCCCGTATTTATCCCAATCCTGATCGGCACCCCCCTCCCACTGGCCTCAACGATGATCTCCCGCAATCTATCCCTATGGGGGATGGTACCTGGATTGATCCTCAGGCCATCCACCCCTGCCTCCAGGGCCAGCAGCGCCAGGCGATGATCGAAGTGGACATCGGCAATGAGGGGCAGAGGTGAGCTGCGGACGACCTGCTGCAATCCCCTGATGGCCTTCTTATCCGGTACAGCCACCCGAACGAGCTCACATCCGGCCCTTTCCATCCTCTCGATTTCCCCCATGGTGGAGGCCACATCAAGGGGATGGGTAGTGGTCATGGACTGCACAACTATTGGGGCCCCTCCACCAATCAGGACCCCCCCTACGGAGATCTGTCGGGTCTTTTCTCTTGGGATCATTTATGGTGAGGACGGTGGAGTGGGGCAAACTTCTCCCTCAGCTTCCGGGCCACATTTTCCGGCACCAATCCCTCCACCGACCCTCCAAGACTGGTCACCTCCTTGATGGTCCTGGAACTGATGAAAAAGTAGTCCTTGCCCGTTACCATGAAAAGGGTATCGATATCTTTGTTTAGGCTGCGGTTCATAGAGGCCATATGATACTCATATTCGAAGTCCGAGGTTGCCCTAAGCCCACGCAATACCACCTTGGCGTTGGTCCCCTTCATGTATTCCATCAGGAGCCCCTCAAAGCTCTCCACAATGACATTGTGGGAGCCCTTCAACGCCTCTTCGATCATCTCCACCCTCTCCCCGGGGGTGAAGAGGAACTTCTTGTCGTAGTTATGGGCCACGGCCACGATGACCTTGTCAAAGATCTTGAGCGCCCGCTTGATGATGTCGATGTGACCGTAGGTGACAGGGTCAAAGGACCCGGGATAGACTGCGATCTTCTCCTCCATACTCCTCCTCCGGCATCAAGGGGTTACGGGTTCTAATAACTTATTATAAAAGATGTGCCCCTTGGGTGTCAAATGTCCTTGACCTCGGCGGAAGGTTAAAGGGGGTATTCTTCCTGGACGAACTTCAGGGCATCCTCCCTGTTCTTCAGCTCCCCTGCAATCTGCCGCCTCTTCACCTCTTTGAGAATCTCACCCAGGCGCGGACCTGGACAATAGCCCAATGTCAAAAGATCCCTCCCCTTCAGCAAAGGCATGGGCTCGATGAGGTCCTCCTCCTCGTATAGATCCCATATCCGTTGACAGAGGTCCATAAATCGCCCCTTTTCCCCTTCATCTCCGCCCCCTTTGGCCTCTATCTCGGCTAGACCCAGCAGCAGCAACGATCTGATCCCTTCTCCCATGGCGTGGATGAGCCTCCGCAAGGCCTTATCCTTGGGTGCCTCTGCTGAGAGGGTGAGGATGCGCATGTGGTTCTCCACCAGGAGGATGACCTCAGCCCTCAACCTGTTGGGGAACTTCAGACGCCTCATGATCCCCTGGGCCAGGCGGGAGGAGTGCTGAGGGTGACCATAAAAATGCACCTCACCCCCTTCATCTATCATCTTGGTGGCGGGCTTACCAAGGTCATGGAACAAGGCGCCATATCCCAGGATGAGGCGCTCCTGCATGGAGGGTTGGAAAGAAAAAGGAGGACCCTCTCTAATGATCTCAACTACCTTTCCCACTACCTCGATGGTATGGGAGAGGGCATCGGTGGTGTGATGTCGCCCCTGGGGGAGGCCTTCCAGGGGAACCATCTCCGGAAAGATTTCGGTTAGGAGCCCTAGGCCGCGCATCAACTGCAGGCCTTGGGCAGGGGAAGGGGAGAGGATGATCTCGTCCATCTCTCCTCTGATTCTCTCCGGGGCCACCCCCTGGACCAACCTCTTTTGGCGCCTGATCTCCTCTCTCAACCTTTCGGTAAGATCAAAATGGGGCAAGGTGCATCGGTAGCGGATCGCCCTGAGCATGCGCAGCGGGTCCATCTCCACGGCCTGGGGGGAGATGAGATCGATCTTACACTCTTTCAGGTCCTTCATGGACTGAGAGGGGGCGTAAAACCGTCGTTCGTCAAAGGAATAGGCGATGGCGTTGATGGTGAAGTCCCTCCTCATCAAGTCTTGATGGATATTATTACCCACCATCACGGTGAAGTCGAGGGTCTTCTCTTCCTTGACCAGACGGTAAGCCTGCTCCTGCCTCCCCTTACCCATGGAGAAATAGGTGGCCTCAAAGAGGGCCCCCAATTGATCCAGAAAGGATATCTCCATCTCCTGCATGACAAAATCGTAATCCCTGACCTCTTTGTCCAGGAGGAAGTCGCGGATAGCGCCTCCCACCAGATAGAGGTGTGCCTCCCTCCGGCGGGCAAGCTCCACCACCCGCTGAATGATGGGATCATCCAAGATCCTCTTTTCCACCTTGCCAGGATCCTCTATCTCGCTGACCATAGTCTCATCTCTGTGCCAGATCAGGGCAGAAGATGTCAAGAATTTACCGTGAAAATACCTTTTCACGATAAATTGATAACATGAAAGTTCCTTCAACCTCAAGGTTTTTTGAAACCCCTACTTCAGGGGGCAAACCCCCTGAAACCCTGACGACCTTCAGGTCGTTTCTTTAGGGGGCTTTAACCCCCTAATACCTCAATAAGGAAATTCCTTTTTGGGGGCCTGGGGGCTGCGCCCCCAGAGAGATGTGCCTTGGCACATCCTTTGTAGGGGAGTGGAGAATTCCCCCCAGAGACAGGTCGAAGACCTGTCGGGGAAGTTTGAGGGGAGTGAACCCCCTCAACGGGAGGCCGAACCTTGGAGCGAGGTGTTTTCATGGGCGGAGTGAGTGTAAACCCTCACGAGGGTTTAGGGCGTTGGATATCCTCCCTGGAAGGCCAGCAAAATAGCCACTGCTCATAACCACAATGACATCTCCAGGGGCCACCCCTGCGACACAATGGGCGGTGATCTCCTCTGGATCCTCCAGGTAGATGGCAGCAGTCCCCTGAGCCCCCTTGATATCTTGCACCAACCTTTGGGGGTCCAATCTACTTCCCTGGGCTGGGGGTGAGGGAACACTCCCTATTACCACACGGTCGGCCTCCCCCAGGGCTAAAGCGAGCTCCCTGTGCAGAAACCCCCTGCGCATGGTCTGGGTGCGGGGTTCGAAGATGGCCCAAAGACGCCCATTGGAAAAACGGGACCTTACCGCCCGCAGGGTCGCGCGCACGGCAGTGGGGTGATGGGCAAAGTCGTCTATTACCGTTATCCCCCGGGCCTCCCCGACCACCTCCATCCGACGCCTGACCCCTTGAAAGGTCCGCAACCCCTGCCGTATATCCGGCAAGGAAAGGCCAAGGAGGCAGGCAGCTACCACAGCCCCCATGGCATTTCTCAGATTGTGCTCACCCCATAAGGGGATCTCAAACTCCCCCAGATCCTCCTCTCCCCTGTAAAGGCAAAAGCTTGTCCCCTTTGGGGTCACCCTTACCCCCTTTGGCGACCATCTCCCCTCTGCCCCGAAGGTATCCACCCGGCAAGGGGCTCGGGAGATCACCTCTCTTACGGCTTCATCATCAATACAGGCGATGGCGATCCCCTTGCGGGGGATGAGGTCTAGAAGACGGCGGAAGGAGAGCTTCACCTCCTCCAGATCCTGGTAGATGTCGGCATGATCGTATTCGATGTCATTCAAAATCACTACCTGGGGAAGGTAATGAAGAAACTTGGGGCGCTTGTCAAAAAAGGCGCTGTCATACTCATCCCCCTCCAGGACCACCCAATCCCCCTTACCAAAACGGAACCCTTGGCCGAAGTTCAGGGGGATCCCCCCAATCAAAAGAGAGGGGTCAAGACCACCCTTGAACAGGAGCCAGGCGAGCAGGGATGCCGTGGTGGTCTTTCCATGGGTGCCGGCCACTACCATCGATTGCCTCTCCCGCAGGAGGACCTCCTGGACCAACTCGGGCAGCGAGAGATAGGGGATTCCATCATCCAGGACGGCCTCCACCTCTGGATTACCCCTGGATACGGCGTTACCGATCACCACCAGATCGGGATGAGGGAAGAGATGGGCAGGGTCATACCCCTCCTCTATAGCAATCCCTCCCTCTTGCAGAAGTCGATCTGTAGGGGGATAAAGGGAGACATCCGACCCCCTCACCTCATATCCCATCTCTTGCAGAAGGAGGGCGGTTTGGGCCATGGCGATCCCGCCTATGCCAAGGAAATAAATCGTTTGCCCCTTCTCTATCCCGATCATTCTACTCCCCCCTCCTGAAAGGTCACCACCCCCTCTTCCACCAGTACGTTTACCCCGAGGGGGATGGTAAGGTTCAGGGTTCCATGCCCAGAGGGAAAACCAAACAGGAGGGGACCCTCGAAGTCCCCAAAGACGTCCAAGATCATCTCTTGCAAGAGGTCGTCCCCTGAATCACACCCGGGCATCTGGCCAAAGATAATCCCCTTCACCCCCATCAATTTCCCCGCACTCTTCAGGTGGGTGAGCATCCGGTCTATCTTGTAGGGGGGTTCATCCACATCCTCCAAAAAGAGGATCTTACCTCTCAGATCTATTTCATAAGGGGTCCCCAGGGTGGTCACCAGGGAAGAAAAACAACCCCCTATGATCTCCCCTTGGGCCTCTCCCCTACGAAGGACAGAACATCTGACCTCACCTAAGGTATCGGGAGAGGTCAGGGCCTGCTTTAGGGACCTTCTCACTGCTTCATCCCCTTCCACAAACTGGCGGGTGGCCACGTTAGGACCATGAAAGGGGGTCAAAGAACACCTTTGCAGTAAATAGATGAGCAGGACTGTTATATCGCTACACCCCACAAAGGGTTTGGGATGATCCCGAATGAGGTCTGGATCTAAATAGGGGATGATCCGCTGGGCGCCATAGCCTCCACGGGTGCAAAGGATGGCCTTGACCTCAGGATCCAGAAACATCCCCATAAGTTCTTGGGCCCGCTCCCCGTCCTCTCCGGCCAAGTAGAGGTACCTCCTCTTCAGGAGGGAAGGGGAATATTTGATCGCGAATCCCATCTCCCTCAACCTCTCCACCCCCCGCTGCAGATATCCTTCATCCCCTTTGGGGAGGTAGCTGGCCGGCGCTATGATGCCGACGGTATCACCAGGAAAAAGGAGAGGAGTCTTCCTTAGACGACGACATCCCCTCATATCCCCTTAATCTCCTCAAAGACCACCCTTCTCAATCTCCTATAAGCGTTGAACATCTGATTCCCTAGAAGGATCCGCAGGCTCTTCAGGGCAGGGGGGATATATCTCCGGTAAAATTCCTTTCCCCTAGCTTGGATCAGGAAGGCGAAGGCCCCTAAGATCTGCATATTGCGATGGAGCGCAACCAGGGGATAGAGTTCCCGAAAGCCCTGTGGATCCAACAGGACCCGCTCCTGTATCCTCAGCAGGTAATACGCCATAAGCTCTTCTTGAATCTCCCCCTGCAGTTCCACATAGGGGTCCAGCAGGAGCGAAGCCAGGTCATATTGGAGGGGGCCCAACCTGGCCCCTTGAAAGTCGAGCAAGCCCAACTCCCCATCCCTTACCATGATGTTCCTGGATTGGAAATCCCGATACAGGAAATAACCCCCCTGCGCCTGCGCCGCCCTCTGGGCCAGGTCTTCCAGCTCATCCCTGAGTTCTTCGTCGGGGATAGAGAGGCCGAGATAGCCCACCAAGAAGGCGAAATGAAAATACCCCGACTCCCACGCCAGCATAAAACCCTCGTCATAGGGTGGATTATGGGTCCTGGCGGGGTCAAAGCCCTTTCGCCCCTCTACCTGGATGAGCGTGAGGAGGTCTATTACCCTTTGGTAGATCTCCTTTAGACTCTGTTGATCTCCCCTTACCCGCATGACCTCGGCCTGGAGGTGAAGATCTCCCAAATCCTCCAAGAGGAACCAACCCCTCTCCTTCTCGTAAGAATAGATCTCCGGCACGGGAATCCCCTTTTTCCTTAGGTGCTGGGCAATATAGAGAAAGGAATCGTTCTCGCTTACCCCACGCTGATCCTTCGGAGGACGATCTTGAACCATGGCCACCAAGCTCCTCCCCATTCCCCTGACCCGATAAAAGCGCCTTCCCGAACCATCCCCGGCTATCTCCTCCCATGAGAGGCCACCCTCTGGCAGATGTCCCCGGACAAACCGAACCAACTCAGGTGCAGGAGCACCTCTTATCTCATCTTTCGCTCCTGTAGGCACCTTCCCTCCCTGGGGTCAAGACCTCCCCCCTATGTTCACCCCTTACTTGCGTTCCATCCCCCACGACGCACCCTTCCACTATACTCCCCTCTTGGACCGAGACCTCCTCCCAGAGGATGGAGTCTTTAATCAATGAACCAGGCCCGATATGGGCTTCCCTTCCCACACAGACGACCCCCTCCAACTGGACATCCTCCTCCAGATGGACCGTGGGATGGATGACCGGCTTCCCCTGCTCTGCCAAGAGGTCCTGATGCAGGGCGCGATAGTCTTCCACCCTCCCTATATCCCGCCAATATCCCCCCTTTACCTGATAGCCCCTGATGGCCTCCCCTCGGGAGGCAAGATCAATATATAGCTTTATAATATCAAAATATTCATCAGACGGGGTGTATCCAAAAAGCCCAGACGAGATGATATGAATCCCCGTAAAGGTCAGGATACGGTGGAGAGAAAGGGGCCTCTGCACCTCCCTCCCCCTAATACTGACGATCCTCCCCTCCCCATCCACCCCCACCTGATTAAAACGGGGATAATCGCAGAGGACCAAGGTGGCGAGGTTGTTTGCCTCTAAATGATATGTAAGGGCAGGGCTCAGATCGAAAGTATGATAAACATCTGCGTTCACCACCAAGAAGAAGGGCGCATCCTGAAGAAAGTCAGCGCAGTTTTTGATCCCCCCACCAGTGCCCAGGATCTCAGGCTCAACCCTCACTTCCACCTTCAGGCCCCACCTTCCCCTGTGCACGAACTCCTCCACCTTTTCGACCAAGTGGTGGGCGTTGATGATAACCTCCCCTGCCCCCATCCGCTTTAGTTGCCTGATGATGATTCCCAGCAGGGATCGGTTCAGCACGGGAAAGAGGGGTTTGGGCCTGAGCCTGCTCAGCGGCCCCACCCTGGTCCCCCGACCGGCGGCCAGGATCATAGCCTTCATCAACTCAACCCCAAAAGGGGAGGAAGAAAAAGGGAAGGGCTCAGAATTTGACCTTTGGTGGCTTCGTGGCCTCCTCAGGGGCCTCAAAGAAAGGGGCCCTGGTGAAGCCGAAGATCCCCGCCAAGATGTTGGTGGGAAATCTCCGAATGCGAACATTATAGGCCCTGACCGCCTCGTTATACCTCCTGCGCTCCACCGCGATGCGATTCTCGGTACCGGCCAGCTCATCCTGGAGGCGGATGAAGTTCTGATTGGCCTTGAGGTCGGGATACCGTTCCACCACCAGCAGTAACCTGCCCAGGGCCGCTGTCAGCTCGTTGTTGGCCGCTATCTTTTTGGATATGCTCCCTGCCCCCGCGACCTTGGCCCGCGCCTCAGTGACCTTCAGAAAGACCTCCTGCTCATGTCGGGCATACCCCTTTACTGTCTCCACATAATTGGGGATGAGGTCCATCCTGCGCTGGAGCTGGTTTTCCACCTGGGCCCAGGCCGCCTTGAACCCTTCGTCCAAGGTCACCAGTTCGTTATAGGTCCCCTTGATATAAGAATAGGAGCCCAGGACCAAGACCAGGACTATGGCTACGATGATCAGGCCAACCTTTGTCCCTCTTCCCATCTCTCCCTCCTTTCGTTAATTCCTCAACTCATCCACCCAAAAGGCGAGACGCCTCACCTCTTCGATATAACCATCCATGAGGGCCTGCATCTCCTTCGAGGAAAGCTTGGCCTTCCCTTCCTTTACCTGCAATAACTGCAAAAAGGGGCCTTCGTCCAATCCCGTCTCCGCCGCTATCTTGGAGATGACCTCCCCCCTTCGATCGGGGATCTCTCGGTCGCGCAGGTAAAGGATCCCCTGGAAGATAGAGATAAAGGCGGTGATGGATTGGGAGGCGACTGCCACTAGATCCCTCCCCCTCCCCTCACTGGAGAGATACGCCTCCCGCAGTTGGAGGAGCTTCCCCTTTACCTCCCGCTCACATTGGAGGCGCAGTTGTTTCTTATGGATGGAGATCTCGGCCAGTGGGTCATCCCCCCACACCACCCGGTAATGTCTCTTTATGTTCAAAAACTCTAAGGGGAAGGCATCCAGGGAGGTGGCTATGTACTCCTCGGTCATAAAGAGGGGGGTGGTTACCCGGCGCTTACGCCATTTGGCCACTACCTTAAAGGCCCTGCGTAGCCCCTTGATCCCCTCTTCCGTAAGGACAATGAGGAAATTGAGGTCCGACCTTCTCGGGATGTAATCCCCCCTGGCCCCACTTCCGTAAAGGACGATGGAGAGCAGGTCATCTCCGTATGTCTCCTGGTAGTCTTTAATGAACTCAGGAAATATATCCTCCGGTCTTTTGGGCGTCTTTGCCATCTCTATCCTCCTGTTAGAAACCCCTGGTGGCTCCACCACCTCCACTCATCCCACCGCCAAAGCCACCGAAACCTCCGCCAAAGCCACCAAAGCCACCGCCCATCCCCCTTCCACCTCCTCCCATAAAGATCCAGGGGAAAAACAAAAAGGGGAGAAAACCCATACCACGGCCCAAAAGGCCGAAGATGACGAAGAGGAGGAAGAGGATGGGGAAGAGGGGAAGCCCCTTCTTCGCCTTGGGTTGCACCGCTGGCCTGGGGGCATATCGGTCTAGATCGAGTTTTACCCCGGCATCCTGGGCCACCACCTGGGCCAAGGCCATCATTCCATTGAGCAGACCCTTCCCGTATTCACCCCGGCGCAGAAAGGGGACGATGTATTGATCCATAATCCCCCCCACCTTGGCATCAGGAAGGATTCCCTCTACGCCATAACCGGTCTCGATCCTTACCCGCCTCTCCTTCAGGGCTACTAGGATAAGGATCCCCTTGTCCTCGCCCTTTCTACCGATCCCCCACGCCTCATAGAGCCTGGTGGCGAACTCCTCCGGGCTCTCACCTCCCAGGTCCCGAAAGGTGGCAACTACCAAGGCGCTTCCTGTCTGGTCCCAGAGGGCCCTGGCCAGTTGATTCATCTGGGCCTCATACTCCTGCGAGATCACCTCAGCAAAGTCGTTGACCGCCTCCACCGGCGGGGGGAACTTCTGCCCCTGGGCCTGAAGGGGGGTAAGGATGAGGGCGAAGATCAGCCCTAAAAAGGGTAATACCTTCCAATATCTGTTTCCTTTTAGAGGCATCTTCTCCACTTGGTCAACGAATAGTCCTATCTTATATCATCTTTGCCTTTAGGTTGCAACGGGAACCTCCTTTTGGACCATGCCCTTCAGGGCCCGCAGATCTTCCCAGCTCAATCCCTTCCAGCGACAGGGCAAAATGGTGTTGTTGTGAAACAGGGGTTCCCCTTCCAGATCAAAGGGGGAAACCTTCATTGCCTCTTCCCACAAGGGGGTACCGGGAAGGGGGGAGTATTCCGCCAGATATGGCCTAGCTCCACTCTCCCAGACAAAGCAGATCGTCTCCTCTACCTCTTCTTTGCTCTGGCCGGGGAGCCCCACCAGGATATAGGCCCCTATCTCCCAAGGGGAGTAGCCCGCCCGTTGGAGATTCCGCACTGCCTCCTTGAATGCATCATTGCTCACCTTGGCACCAGTAGCCAACTGGCGCTCCTGGTTGGAGGTCTCCAATCCGAGACGGACCGTAGCAAATCCCACTTGGCGCATCAGTTTGGCCACCTCTTCGGTCATCCCTCGGGCATGGAGCCCATTGGGGGTGTGAAACCTGGCCTCGATATCCCTTTCTTTTATCCCCTTCAACAGAGAGATGGCGAATTGTCCATCAACCAAGAGGGCATCGTCGTAAAAGGCGATATCCTCCACACCGTATCTCCTCACCCAATGGGCGATCTCCTCAACCACCTTGGCGGGATCTCTCTTTAAAAATCCAGGATTGAGGATGGGAGAGGCACAATAGGTGCACTTAAAGGGACACCCCCTGGAGGTGAGGACGCAGACGTAGTCTAGACTGGGGTAAAGATAAAAGGCCGGATAGGAAAGGTCATTGAGGTCATTTAGGTCAGGGAGGAACGAGGGGGAGACCCCTGTCAACTCATCCAAGAGCTCCAGGATCTGGACCTCCCCCCACCCCCTGATGATGAAATCAGCCCCCGAACCCCTCTCTGCGTGGTCCGAACAGAGGGTGGCGTATATCCCCCCTAAGATCAGGGGCACATGCGGAAAGACCTCTTTGACAACCTTGATGACCTCTTGCACCCCCAAATACCAGTAGGTCATCCCTGAGGTGACCAGGATGGCCTGGGGCGTGGGAAGGGATTGTAGGGTCTCCTTGAAGACATCAGGAGGGATGCCAAACCGATGAAACCGGCGGGGGATCTCCTGTAAAGGGGGTGGTCTATCCACTACCTCTTTGTAAAAATGCCCCCGATGGTCTGGCCTCCTTTTTGGTGGTTTAAATCCCCCCTTTAGGGCAGGGTGGTGGACATCGAGGCAGTCGATGTAGCTTATCTCCCAATCATTTTTCTCTAAGAGGGCGGCCAGATAGAGGAGCCCCAGAGGCTTGGCCCAGAGGTCATAGGCGGCGAAATCGTAGACCCAGGGGTTGATCAGGAGGAGGTCTCTGCTCTTCAAGATCTACCTCTTTAAACCTTTTATGACATTACTCAGGCCACTGTGGTCTAATATCTTTATTATCCTCCTGTCCTTGACAAACAACAACAGAAGAAAATATAGTATTTCAGGAAACTGAGAGGGCGACATTACTATGAAAAAAAAGTGGCGCCGAAGATGGGAGGCCGTGGGTGAAGGGTTGACCTTTGTTTTTGCCCCTGCCTTCATCCTCCTGATCAGGCTTATCCCCTTATCCTGGGTCTATCCTTTGAGCAGGACGTTGGCACAACTGGGCCGCATCGGCCTGGGAAGGCGCAAGAAGATCGCCCTGGCCAACCTGCGGTTGGTCTTCGGTAAAAGAAAAGACGAACAGGAGATCCAGGCCATCTATCAAGGATGTCTTACCAATACGGTCATCAGCTTTCTGGAGCTGTTGAAGTTCTGTTTTCTCCCAGCAGAGGTGGTGAAGAAACGCATCGAGATCGTAGGAAAAGAAAACCTCGATGAGGCCCTAAAGAAGGGAAAGGGGATCGTCGCCATAAGCGTCCATTTGGGCAATTTTCCCCTCATCTGTTTCAAATTGGCCCTGGAGGGCTATCCCTTTGCAGTCATCGCCAAGAATCCAAAAAACAGGTATCTGACAGGGCTCTTTAACCACTGTCGTGATAAGGTAGGGATCGGCTTTATCGATGGTGGAAAGAGGAGGACAGCGGCTCAAGGTTCCCTGCAACAACTACGTCAAGGGGGGGTACTCCTTGTCCAGCTGGATCAAAATCCCCCCTATAAAGAGATCATGGTGGATTTCTTCGGTTACCCTGTCCCCTCCTTCAAGGGGCCGGTGGTCCTGGCCATGAGGACAGGGGCCTCTATCCTGCCCACCTTTATCTTGGCTGATAGAGACTGGAGGCACAAGATGATCATTGAAAGGCCCTTCCCCCTGGAGATCACCGGGGATAAGGAGCAGGACGTCGCCCGCAATCTAGCCCTTCTGATGAAGCTCACCGAAGGATATATCGAGCGCTTTCCTGAACAGTGGTGGTGGTGGCACCGGAGGTGGAAGAGACATATAGACTATAAACATCTATGAATCCTTGACCACTAGAACCCTCGAACCCTGACTTTAAAACCCGCTCAGCTCCATGAAGCTGAACTCGGACAAGGTCAGCCTCACCTCATTACAGATGAGGGTCCCCTTATCCGGCCTCTCTTGGGCCCGCCTTTTCAGGTGATCACCGACGATCACGGCCCTCTTCTATCTCATCAATGGGTTTAGCGTTATTAAATCCCCCTCGGGAGAACTCCGTGATCAGGTCCTGGACAAACTCCATCTCGGTCTCGGCCACCCGGAGGTTGTGCGTGGTGATCACATGCTCCCTCCTGCTGGCAGAATCGGACTCCAGTCCCCTCCTCTGCCTTTTAAGCAAAAACCTCAATTTGCGCAGCTCCCTCAACCTCCCCTTCAAGGTTTCCATCACATCCTGAGCAGGAAGAAGGTTGAGAAAGTACAGGGAGACGTCGAGGTTAAAGGAGGGGCGCTGCAACTGTGTGATGTTTTTGAGGAGGAGTTCCTTTATCTCCTCCTGCCCTCTGGCAGTCAGACTATAGACAAATTTCTGCGGCCGCCTGCCGGAGACGGTGCTCCACTTGGTGACCAATCCCTCCTGTTCCAACTTCTTCAGGGTATAGTAGATGGGGGTTGAGGAGACCTCAACAAAGGGGCTCAGCTCCCTCTCCAGGGTCAGTTTTAAATCATAACCATGACTGGGCCCTTTCACCAAGAGCCCCATTATCACCAGCCGAAGGTCCATTTTATTCTAAATCTTAATATTCAAAATTAAATATTTAACGAACCCTAAAAATTGTCAAGGAAAAAAACGAATTCATAGCTGGTATAACGAAGGGGAGTCTTCCTCCGGCCGGAGGTGGAGTAACATATAGCCTATAAACGCCTATGAACCCTTGACCGCTAGAATCCTCAAACCTTGACTTTAAAACCCGCTCAGCTCCATGAAGAGGAAGCTGTCCATGATCTCCTCCCGGAAGAGTTCCGTAACCCGGTTTCTCACCTCGAAGAACTGATCGCTTTCGGTTACCTTGTAGTCGCGGGGACGGGGAAGATTGGTCTCTATTACCTCCACCACCCGGGCAGGCCTTTTACTGAAGACCACCACCTTGTCCGCCAGATAGACCGCCTCATGGATATTGTGGGAGATAAAGAGGATGGTTACTCCTGTCTTTTGCCAGACCTCCATGATCTTATCGTGCATGTAGAGGGTGGTCTGGAAATCGAGGGAGCTGAAGGGTTCATCCAGAAGGAGGATATCGGGCTCATAGATGAGGGCCCTGAGGATGCCAAGCATCTGCTGCTGGCCACCGCTCAACTCATACGGATAGGCGTCCTCTCGCACGCTCATATCGAGCCGCCAGAGGAACTCCTCCACTTTCTTCTTTCTCTCCCTGCGTGGGATACCATCGAGTTCGAGGGGGACTATCAGGTTGCCCAGGCAGGTGCGCCAGGGGTAGAGGGACTCCCGGTAGTTCTGAAAGACATATCCGACCTTCGCCTCCTCGATGGTCTTTCCCCCAATGAGAATCCTCCCGTAGTCCATATCATCGAGGCCAGCCAGCATGCGGAAGAAGGTGGTCTTGCCGCAGCCGTTGGGGCCCACGATGGTGACAAACTCCCCCTTCTGAGCGGTGAAGGAGATGTTGTCCAGGACCCGAAGGCCCCCACTCCCCATCCGAGGGTCAGGGGCCGCGTCGTAGTGCTTGTTCACGCCGCGGACATAGAGATATGGTCTTTCCTGGGCCATCTTATTCGTAATACAATTTGGTAGTATCTATCCTCTTTTTGTATGCACCCTCTTTGTATAGTACGTCGAAGTAACCCTGTCCAGCCCCCTTATTGAGCTCCTCGATCTTTATCCACTTATCAAAGGGTATCCCCATGGCCACGGGCGGAGGGAGCTGGGTATACTTGGCCAGATATCCCCTCGCCTCCTTCTCATGAGTCTTCATGTAATCCACAGCCTTCTCTACAGCAGTCTTGACCTTTATGGCCAGCTCAGGGTTCTTCTTCAGGAACTTGGCCGAGAAGGAAAAGGCCCCTCCCGGAATCCCCTTCTCCAAATTTAAAACAGTAAGAGGACTCTTTCTGAGGTATCTTCCCACCCCTTTGGAGACGGCCATCATCCCGAAGGGCTCAGGGGTGAAGAAGGCATCGATCTGGCCTGCAGCCAGGGCCGGGACCAGGTTGGGAGGGGGGATCTCTGTGAAGATGACCCCCTCGGGATCTATCTGTGTGCGGATGATCGCCTTGGCCAGAGATAAATTCGTAACCCCAGGGAAGTGTGCCACCTTCTTCCCCTTGAGGTCCTTCAACTCCTTGATGGGGGAGTCCTTCTTGACCACCACCACAAAGGTGTTGTCATCCTCCATTGAATCAGTCCCATATAGGAGAAAAATCTTGAATCTCCCCGACACATTCTGCTCGGCGAACCAGTGTGTAACGATGGCACTACCGCAGTTGGCGTCGATCCTTCCGGCGACCAAGGCGTCTACGACCGTTGTCCCCGACTGGAAACGCACAAGCTCCACCTCCAGGCCCTCCTGCGCAAAGAAGCCCTTTTCCGCCGCCACGAAGGTGGGAAGGCTCATCACCAGCGGCAGATACCCGATTCGCACTACCCGCTCCTTGGCCTCGACCCCTGGGGAAAGGGCCAAGGGCAACAGCAGACCTAAGACCAATAAGCAAACCAATCCTTTCTTCATAAGCATACCCCCTTTTTTTTGTTTATCTACCTGCCCAATGTATAACCTTATCCTCCAGCTTTACAAACCCCTGGTTGATGAAATAGCCGATGAGGCCGGCCAGGATGATGAAGGCGTACATATCAGCTATCTGGTATGTCATGTGGGCGTTATAGATCAGAAATCCTAACCCCTTTTTCGTCCCGATAAACATCTCCAAGACCACGATGATGATGAGGCTCAGGGAGAGGGCCAGCCTCAGCCCTGCCGATATCTGGGGGAGGGCCTCAGGCAAGACGACTCTGGCCATGATATATGCCTCCGATGCCTTCATGGTCTCGGCCACCATCTTGCGGGTCCGGCTACAGCCATGGACCCCATAGGTGGTGTTGACCAAGATCAACAAAGAACAGCCGAAGACTACTAAAGCGATCTTGGAACCATCCCCTATCCCAAAGGCGAGCATAAAGAGGGGGAACATGGCTGTAGCGGGGAAGGAACGGAAGAAGTCGATGATGAACTCTACTGATTCGTAGACCTTCTCCCAATAGCCGAGCACAATGCCCAACGGTACCCCAATGACCACAGCTAAGGAATACCCTGCCATCATGCGGTAAAAGGTCTTAAAAAGATGTTCGTAGATCGATGCGGTGCTGAGGAGTTCCGCAAGCTGTCTTCCTACCTTCACAGGGGAGGGGAGAAAGAAGGGGTCCACCATCTTGAAGACAGTGACCAGAAACCAGAGGGTAATGAGGATTAAAGGCCCCAGGAACTTCTTGTGTTCTGCCAGGAATTCCCAGTACTTTTTCAACTCCCCCTCGACGACCTTTAACTCCCTTTTGGCCACCTTGCCCGTGCGGGAGCGGGGGAGGCTGTCCTGAAAATCCACGACCTTGGGTATCTTAAAGCTGGCGAGCCTCTCCCTGCAGAATTTCAAAATCTCCCTTTTGGAGATCTCTTCCCCCACCTTGGGGACGATTACCGCCTTCAAGGCCTGACCCCTCCCCGAGTCCGGTACCCCCACCACCGCTGCCTCAGCCACCTTGTCATGAGCGATAAGGACATTTTCTACCTCTGAGGGATAGACGTTCGACCCCCCGGTGATGATCATGTCATCGGCCCTACCCAGGATATAAAGATAGCTATCATCGTCGAACCTACCCAGGTCACCGGTGTAATACCAGCCATCCTTGATCTTCAGCGCTGTGGCCTTGGGGTTTTTAAAGTATCCCGTCATGATCTGGGGGCCGCGGGCGATCACCTCTCCTACCTCCCCTGGGGGTAGCTCTTTACCCTCTTTGTCCACGATCTTGACCTCGGCCCTGGGACAAGGTCGGCCGGCGCTGGCCATCTTATGGGGGGCATCCTCATAGCGGGTGAGGGTGAGCAGGGGGGAGGTCTCCGTGGCCCCGTACCCCTGCAGGGCCACGATATGGGGATACTCCTCAACCCACTCCTCCATGAGCTCTTCCGCGACCACCGTCCCCATCATGGCAATATAGCGGAGGCTGCTCAAATCGTAACGGTCACGGCTGGGCAGATTGAGGATCATCTGAAAGATGGGGGGCACGGCGTGGAAGAATGTGATCTTATTCCTCTGTACCTCCTCCAGGATCTTTTTGGGCCTTATCTCGTCGATGATCACCAAGGTGAGGCCCACGTCCACCATGAGGTTGAGGACGATCGGCCCTGAGATATGGGACATAGGGAGCACAGCGCCCTCTACGTACTGACCGTTTATAGGATGAAAGGCCCTCATGGACTCGGGAAAATAGGTGTAGTGGTCGTAGGTGAGAACCACCCCTTTTGGCCTTCCCGTGGTACCCGATGTATAGAGGTAGAGGGCCTCATCCTCCTCGTTTATGGGGATAGTTGGCTGCTGAGAATCCCCCCCATCAACAATCCTTTCATAGGGGTAAATGCCGTTTTCCTCCCCCTTTTCTTCGCCTATAATGACAACATATCGCAGATCCTCCTTTTCTCGCAGCATCCTCACGGCAAAGGTCTTCTGTCTGGAGTGGGTGATGAGGGCCTTCGCCTCTGTCTCGTCGAAGAGGGGGGCCATCTCCGGAGGACTGAGGCGAAAATCGAGGATCACCGCAATGACCCCGATCTTCATGAGGGCAAAGTAGGCCACAGCGAACTCGGCGCAGTTGGGAAGGAGCATCACCGCCCTGTCACCCTTTTTTAACCCTTGTGCAAGAAGCCAATTGGCCAGCCTGTTGGCCTGGAGGTTGAGCTCGGAGAAGCTCAGCCTCACCTCGTTACAGACGACAGCCACCTTATCCGGCCTCTCTTGGGCCTGCCTTTTCAGGTGATCACCGACTATCATGGTCCTCTTCTATCCCATCAATAGGTTTGATCTTATTAAATCCGCCTCGGGAGAACTCCTCGATCAAATCTTGGACAAACTCCATCTCAGCCTCAGCCACCCAGAGGTTGTGAGTGGTGATGATATGTTCTCTCCTCCTGGCCAAAAAGATCTATAATCTTATTTTATTTTAAATATTAAAGTTTAAATATATAGGTGGACCCTAGAGATTGTCAAGAAAAAATTTAAAAAAGGATTTTTTGAGAGGTTTCAACCTGGATTGGGGAACTCATCCCTTCTTGACGAAGTTTATCAGACTCCCTATCCCCTCTATTGCGACCTCTACCCTATCTCCTACCTCCATGGGGCCTATCCCTGAGGGTGTACCGGTGGCGATTACATCCCCTGGATAGAGGGTCATTATCTGCGAGATGAAACCCACCAATTGCCGGGGTTTGAAGATGAGGTTTGAGGTATTGGAGGATTGTTTGCGCTCACCGTTCAGAAAGGTCTCCAGCCTTAGGCCTGCGGGGTCTATCTGCGTCTCGATCCAGGGACCTATAGGTGCAAAGGTATCAAACCCCTTCCCTCTGGTCCATTGTCTATCCTTCTTCTGCAGGTCCCTGGCGGTCACATCGTTAAAGCAGGTATACCCCAGGATGAACTCCTCGGCCCCCTTTTCGGAAACCCCTTTGGCCTCCTTCCCGATCACTATCCCCAACTCCCCTTCGTAGTCGATCCTCTGGGATGTAGGAGGGTAGATGATATGATCCAGATGACCGATGACAGCGGAGCTCGGTTTTAAAAAGATGAGGGGTTCATCGGGCAACTTCAGCCCGACCTCTTCGGCGTGGTCCCTATAATTCAATCCCAAGGCCACGATCTTGGAGGGATGGGTAGGAGGCAAGAGCTTGACCTCTTTTAAGGAGCAAACCTGTCGGGTGAGCTTGAATCCCCTAAAGATGTCCCCTTCTGCCACCTTGATCTCGTCACCTTTCACAACCCCAAACCGCTCCCTCTCTTTGTGTAGAAACCTCGCTATCTCCATGGAATCCCTCATTATAGATTTTTGGGAATGTAGTTTAAAGAAATAAAGCGCACAAATCAATAACTCTTTGGGGTTGGACCGAAGAGACACCCTCATCGTCTCCTTATAAATTTTCTAACAATGGTAAAAAGGGCAAATAAATCTACTGTTGACATAATCTTTCTATTGTGTTAGTGAATTTTTTATCAATGTTTCTGTGTGACGGAGGATAAAAGCGATGAACGGTGATTTATTGCAAAAGATAACGACCAGGAGACTCAAATTAGATGACCTAGATGCCATAGTGGAAATAGACTATAGGGTATTGGGGACGAGGCGACCTTCTTATTGGCGCCAGAAGATTGAGGAGATGGGGAACAAACATCCTTCTAAGTCCCTGGTGGCCGAGCTTGATGGAAGAGTGGTGGGATTCATTATGGGGACAGTCAGCGGCTGGGAGTTTGGGGTCCCTAATACCATCGGCTGGATAGACACCATAGGGGTCGACCCAGATTATCAAAAGAGGGGGGTGGCTACCCTCTTATTCAAGGCGATCTTGGAAAAGTTTAAAAAAGATGGGGTAGAAAATATCTATACTTTGGTCGGATGGGAGGACTGGGATCTGATGTGCTTTTTCAGGGCCAGTGGGTTTACCAGAGGTGATATGATAAACCTGGAATATAGGATCAAGTAGGCCTTCACCTCCCCTTTTCCTTCAAGTATTCCAGATATTCCGCCATGCTCTTGAAGTGATGGGGCCTTTTCTCCTCTTCTTCCTCTTTAGGTACGAAGAGGTCCTCTTTGGTCTTGGCACCCTTCCTCTGTTGTACGCTCAACCTATCCAACTCCTTTTGGGCTTCTTTGGCGACCCTCCTCTGCCTTCCCATCGCCTCTGCCCTAATGCTCTCCTGACAGGCTTCGCAGATATCACCCTCTTTCTTCATTGGCCTACCGCATATACGGCAATATTTTGACATCCCCTCCTCCTGTTAATTTAGAGGCTGTCCAACAGCCTCTTTTCTCTTAAAATCAATTACAAAGCTCCTGGAAATTTTCGCTCCAATTTTTTTCGATATCTCCTGTCAAATACTTTCCTTTCACCTTCCTTTATCTTAGTTGGGGTTTCAGGGGCGCAGCCCATGACGTAGTCTCTCTTATTATTGAACAGCCTCTCAATTTATTGAACTATTTTACGCCAAAAAACAACCTTTGCCTAGAGGATCTCTCAAGATCTTTTCCTCAGTGGTGAAAGTGAACGCATGTCTTAAGAGGCCCAAAAGGCCCTGGTCTTGGAGAATATCTGGCAGATATTCCCATACCGCATCACCCTGTGGATCTCTCTGATCTTCTGCAGGGCAGCTTCTCTTCCTGCTTTTATACACTCACGGGCGCTAGGGAAGTCCGTCCAATGGCAATCAGAGACCTGGGGTCTGATGACGACGCCCGCCCCCTGCAGGCCCACCCGCTTCAGACTGTAGCACATGATGTCTATGGTCCTAAGCGTCTCCTCCAATCCATCCCCACATCCACGGCGATGACAATCTGAGCACCCATTTTTCTTGCCGCAGGTACAGGGACCATTTCTAACACCTGTAAGACCCCCACATGGGCGAGGCCCCTCGCCCCACCACCCAAGGCCAGGCCGATTTTAGTCCTTGTCACCTTCCCCTCTCCCCCAATCCCTCTTTTTTGACATTGTTGGCACCGTCCTATTCCTGGTTAAAAACAACAGCTATGAGGCAGATATCCTTTCCCTCTTGCTGGCGAGGGTTTTGGATGTTATGAGCTATGACTCTCCCTACGTTTTCCACTTTTATGTCGGCTGGTTGGCAACAAGGGGCAACCGAATGACTACATTAGTGCCTTTGTTTACACCTTCACTACTAATGAAAATTGTACCTTGATGGGCAGTAATAATCTTATGACAAATGGAAAGCCCCAAGCCTGTGCCTTCTTTTCTTGTGGTGAAAAAGGGATTGAATACCTTGTCTGAGGCATCTTGCGAAATGCCTTTTCCAGTATCGCTAATCTCAATAGTAGCCTCTCGATTCTTGTAAGTCTTAATTGCGAGGCAACCACCTTCAGGCATTGCCTCCATGGCGTTTTTGATAATAT
>JAFDHG010000022.1 GCA_019308925.1 Deltaproteobacteria bacterium | reverse complement strand
TCACCAGCGCCTCGCTCGCTGGATTGATTGGGGCCTTGGCGTGGGCCCTAAAACTGACCTATGTGTTCCCACCAGAAGTCTTTGAAATACACTATACCATAGAGTGCATCATCATTGTCCTGCTGGGAGGGGCAGGTACACTTCTCGGCCCTGTTGTCGGAGGGCTCATGTATGGGTTGTCCAAGTACTGGCTCACCGTTATCATACCAGGATTTCAGCTCCTCATCTTCGCGCCGATCATCGTTGTAATCATCGTGGCCTTTCCCGAGGGGGTCATCGGCGTGCTGAAGCCAAGGTTAAAGGGCACAGTTTTGGAGAAGTTCATCATATAGGAGAGGTTTTATGGCGTTATTGTTAAAGTTGGAAAATATAACCAAGAGGTTTGGCGGCCTTGTAGCCGTAAATAATGTGAGTCTGGAGATTCAGCCAGGGGAGGCAATCGGCATAGTGGGCCCTAACGGCAGTGGAAAGACCACCCTCTACAATGTCATCAGTGGGGTCTACCCTCCAGAGGAGGGGGGGGTCATCTTCGAGGGGAAGGATATCACCCATCTGCCGCCATATAAAAGGACCCCTTTGGGGATCGGGCGAACCTTTCAGATCCCTAGACCCTTTAGCTCGGCCAGCGTGAGGGAGAATGTGGCAGTCGGGGCCATGTTTGGTACCCTGAGCGGCAAGGTCAGCGTGGATGAATCGTTGGAGATAGCTGACCGCTATATTGGACTCGTGGGTCTTTCGGCCCACAGGGACAAGGCGGCCGGGTCATTGACCCCGGTGGACAAAAAGTTGATGGAAATCGCCCGGGCCTTGGCGATGAGGCCCAAGCTCCTCCTCATGGATGAGGCGTTGGCTGGAATGCACCCCAAAGATATTGACGAGATGGTTGCTTTTTTGAAGAGGATAAAAGAGGAGGAGAATATCGCCATCGTCTCTATGGTGGAGCATATCATGCGGGCGGTGGTGGGATTTGCTGAGAGGGTGATGGTGATGCACCAGGGTAAGAAGTTGGTTGAAGCACCTACGGCTGAGGCCTTAAAAGATCCAAGGGTCATAGATGTATACCTTGGACGTCCGATGGAGGAAGAGGGACATGCTGAAGCTTGAAAATCTTGAATCTGGATATGGGCCAATGCAGGTATTGTGGGGGCCGAACATGGAGGTCAAAGAGGGTTCTATAACCTCCTTGCTCGGGCCCAACGGAGTCGGGAAAACTACCCTGCTCAGGACTATCTTTGGTTCGATAGAGCCCTGGGGGGGGAAAATCACCTATGAAGGTGAGGAGATCACCCATTTGCCGACCCACAAAAAGGTGGATCTGGGCGTCGTGCTCGTCCCTGAGGGGAGGCACCTTTTCGTCGGCATGAGCGTGCACGAAAATCTCATCATGGGGGCCTATCCCAAAAAGGCCTTGAAAAACGTAAATGAGACCGTCGAACTGGTATATTCTCTATTCCCCATCTTAAAGGAAAGGGACAAACAAAGGGCTGGTTCGCTGAGTGGTGGAGAACAGCAGATGTTGACCATTGCCAGGGCATTGATGACGAGGCCAAAGTTAATAATGCTTGATGAACCAAGTCAGGGCTTAGCCCCCAAGCTTGTGGGTGAGGTCTTCGAGACGATCGAAAAGATGGAGGCCGAGATAGGCCTGACCATCCTCCTTGTTGAGCAAAACGTTGAGGCCTCTCTTAATGCCTCGGACTATGTCTACGTCATGCACGAGGGTACAATAAAGGCAGAGGGGAGTGCGGAGCAGATAAAAGGGTCACAGGATATAAGGGAGGCGTACCTGGGGATTTAAGAATTGCGACACTTGCTGGAAAGAGAATTTAGTTTTGCCACGGTGTGAGCCGCTAGGGCGTTGCTCTAAGCAGCTATTTTTACCTTCGGAGTAAGCCTCATCATAAATAAAAATGATAAAGGAGGTGAGGAAAAATTTTTTAGGGGGTTTTGAGGCCAATATGATCTTATAGAGAGGAGGGAGGGTTATGAGAAAGAGATATATTACGTCTAAGACTTTTTTGGGGCTGGTTTTCCTAATCGTCTTGGGATTGGTCCTGGGATGTGCGGGAATGATGTACAAGCCTTCAGGTCCGGTAAGTTGCGCCACCAAGATAAAGTGGAATGTTACCAAAGAGGCTGATGTTACCTTTTTAAATTGTTATATCAGGCAGTTCAAAGGGTGGAAAAAACCGGTCTGGCACTTCGAGGTGGGGATCAAGAACAAGTCTGACAAACCCCAGAGATTCCGCGTGCAATTTATCCTGCCTGAAGAGGGGGTTGCCTCTGGTGGGTTACTCCCGCGCAAAGGGAAACCACCTGTGTTGGCTCCAGGAAAGGAAGCGAAGGGAACCTATCCTGTAAATTGTGAGAGGGCTCCAAAGAAGGTCACAGTTGTGGTGAAGACAATATCTATTAAATAAAGATAACATATTAGAAGGGAGGCGAGATCATGAGACATAGTTCCATGAAGGTTTTTCTCATTATGATATGTGCCATATTCTTGGTGGGGCTTGTCTTCGGGGCAAGCCAAGCTCCTGCAAAGGAACAGCTCATCTCCGTCAGTACTGGCGGGACCGGTGGGGTCTATTATCCTTATGGCGGTGGCCTGGCCGAGATATGGACCAGGTATGTGCCGGGTGTGAAGGCAGTGGCAGAGGTCACAGGTGCATCTGTGGAAAACGTCAGACTGGCCCACAGGGGTGAGACCCTGATCGGTGAGGTGATGAACGACGTAGCCTATCAGGCCTATTACGCAGAAGGGCGGTTTAAGGGGAAGCCCCAGAAGATCCTGGCCATGTTCCAGATGTACCCCCATCACTATCACGTGGTGGCCCTGAAGGGGTCTGGGATCAAGACCATTTATGACATCAAGGGGAAGCATGTCTCCGTGGGTGCACCTGGCAGCGGCACCGAGTTTAAGACCAATCTGGTCTTCAAGGCCCTGGGGATCTCTTATAAGGATTTCAAGGTCCACCGCCTCTCGTTTACAGAGAACGCCCACGCCCTCAAGGATAAGACCATTGATGTGGGGATATGGGATGTGGCTGCCCCTACCTCGTCTGTCATGGATCTGGCCACCACCAGGGATATCGCCCTCATCTCCTTCAGCGACGAGGACATTAAAAAAATCTGCGATGCCTACCCCTTCTACTCCCCTTTTGTGATGCCACCTGGTACCTATAAAGGGGTAGATTATCCGGTGAAGAATCCCTCAGTTTGGAACACCGTTCTCTGCAACGCCGATGTATCAGAGGATCTGGTGTATAAACTGGTGAAGGCGGTCTTTGAGCATAAGGATTATCTGGAAAAGATACACCCCTTTGCCAAGTATACCACTCCGGAAAACGCCCTAGCCCACTCGGCCATTCCCCTGCATCCGGGTGCCATCAAGTATTACCGTGAACTGGGCCTTAAAATACCTGATCGTCTGATACCGAAGAAGTAATCAAGAAGGGGAAATGTGAGGAGGGCAGTCCTTTTAGCTGTTATGCTTGGAGCGACCGCCCTCCTCCTTATATGTACTCCTTGGCTGGTCATAGAGGATATAGGGGGGGGAGGAAGGGTAGCGGCCTTTCCACTTAAGTGGGGTGAGCGGTTTGAGATATGCTACATCCACTCTGTGGATCGCAAACCAGTGTGCGAAGTATTCAGCCTCCAGAGAGGGAAAGGGATTGTGCTTCACGAGACCTACTTTCGGATGTTTGGAGCAGGCATGGGACACTGGCAAGGACACGGTCATATTGTTGGTGAAGGGGGATGGATCAAGATAAAGGAGATAGGTGAACCTGTAGGCAGCTTTCTCCTAAGGGTAGGTTCTCGCGGGGTTGATCATACCCTCTCTGTGAGAGGGAAAAAGATCAACCTCACGGAGAAGGCTGAAGGAAAGCTTGTAGAGCTGAAGATGAAGACCCACCCCTGGATTTTGTCTTTGATCAGAAAGTGAGGCTGGAGAGATGGATGAGGAAGTTGTCAAGGTAGAACGCAATAGGCAACTGAGGGGAATTCTCTCTCTTATAGGTTCGGGGATCGCTATAGCCCTTTCTATTTTTCAACTCTACACTGCTGGTCTTGGTGCCCTTACGGCCATGTTCCAAAGGGGCATACACATCATGTTTGTATTGGCCATCGTCTACCTCTATTACCCCCCTTCCAAGAAGGCCTCAAGGGTGAGGTTTGATGGATACCTCATCCTTGATTTATTTCTCTTTGCCCTTTCTTTCGCAGTAGTCCTCTATATCCTGGCGTTTTTCGATCAGATCATAGAGAGGCAGGGGGAATGGACTGCCCTCGATATAGTGATGGGAGGTGTGGCCACCCTTTTGGTCATAGAGGCAACCAGGAGGGCAATTGGCCTGGTCATGTCTATTATATGTATCGTCTTTATCTTCTACGCCTATCTGGGATCATATATTCCTGGCCTTCTTTGTCATAAGGGGTACAGTATCCCTCGCATAGTGGGACAATTGTATTTGACAACTGAAGGGATCTTTGGTCTTCCCCTTGGTGTTGCTGCTACGTTCGTGTTTATCTTCGTCCTGTTCGGTTCTTTCCTCGAGGGAACAGGTGGTGGCAACTTCTTCACACAACTGGCCTATGCCCTTACAGGACGTATGGTAGGCGGACCTGCCAAGACAGCGGTCATCGCCAGCGGATTTATGGGATCGGTCTCGGGTAGCGCCGTGGCCAATGTGGTCACCACTGGTTCCTTTACCATCCCCATGATGAAAAATACTGGTTACAGGCCCCATGTCGCTGGTGCTATAGAGGCGGCGGCCTCCACCGGCGGCCAGCTCATGCCACCGATCATGGGTGCAGGGGCGTTCTTGATGGCGGAGTTTACCAACACGCCTTATTTGAAGATCGTCAAGATTGCGTTAATACCCGCCATTATGTATTACTTCGCTGTGTATTGCTTCGTTCACCTGGAAGCGAAAAAAACGGGTATCAAACGTCTTGATGCCAAGGACCTTCCGAAATTGTTCGCCGTCATAAAGAGGGGCTTTCACTTTCTAATTCCCATCGGAGTCCTTGTCTACTTTCTCGTCGCCAACTATAGTCCTATGATGGTCGGATTCATGGGGGTAATCTCTGTCCTGTTAGTGTGTATGATACGTAAAGAAACAAGAATAGGCATTTGGGATATTCTGAGACTCCTCGAAAGAGGGGCGAAGAATGCGGGGATGGTCTCTGTGGCCTGTGCGGCTGCTGGGATCATTGTGGGGGTGGTGGGGCTTACCGGGCTTGGGCTCAAGTTCTCAAGTGTGGTGCTTTCCCTGTCAGGTGGGATAAAGCTTATTGCCATCTTACTTGTCGGCCTTGCCTCGATGTTCCTGGGTATGGGGCTTCCGGTGACAGCCTCCTATATTGTCCTTGTAATCCTGGCAGGACCGGCCCTCATGGAGCTAGGGATGGCGATGCTCACGGCCCATATGATCGTCTTCTGGTACAGCCAAGACGCCAATGTCACCCCTCCTGTGGCCCTTGCCGCCTTTGCTGGAGCAGGGATAGCCGGGACAGAGGCCATGAAGACAGCCTTTGTGAGTTGGAGGGTCGCCATTGGCATGTACGTAATACCTATTCTCATGGCCTATTCACCTCTGCTCCTCGACGGCCCTATGCCCCAGGTGATCCGAGCTATATTGAGTGGGTGCTTGGCGCTTATGGCCTTTGCCTCCTTATTTGAAAGATATCTCCGCAGGGAAAACACGATCCCTGAGCAGATAATGATGGGAGCGGCTGTCTTGGGGTTTATGTGGCCGTATCTGTGGGCGAATATAACAGGACTTATCCTCCTGCTCACAGTATTCGTTCTGCAGATGAGGAAGGGTTAAGTCTATTACTTAAGGGGGCATGGCTACCGCCCCCATAAATTATCGTCTTTTCCCCAAGATACTATAAAATTGAGGAGTGAAGCCATGAAGATTTTAAGGAACGGAGGACATGTGGAATATCAAGTGCCGCCAGATAGGCCGTGGCTTAAGTTTTGGCCAGAAGGCGTGCCGCGACACCTGGACTACCCCGAGATGCCCCTCTTTGAGCTCTTATCTAGGGCAGCCCAAAAGTGGCCAGAGAACATCGCCTTCAGTTGCCGGGAGCGCCAGCTGACTTACAAAGAACTCGATGAGCTAACTGGCAAGCTAGCCGCCGGGATCCGTAACCTGGGAATAGAAGCGGGGGACAGGGTGATGCTCTTCCTTACAAACAGCCTTGAGTTCATTATCGGATACTATGGAATACTGAAGGCTGGCGGCACGGTTACCACGGCCAACCCGCTCTATCGGCAGGTAGAGTTAAGGCATCAGCTTAACGACACCGAGGCCAAAGCCTTAATAACCAACAGGGACCTTTACCCCCTGGTCAAGGAGGTGCAAACGGAGACCCAATTGAGGGTTGTAATTTTGACTGACGCCGAGGAGAATGGGGCAATCTCCCTTGATCAAATTCTGGAGAAGTACCCACCCACTCCACCCACATTCACGGTAAGGCCCATGGATGACGTAGCAGTCATCGTCTACACCGGGGGGACAACTGGGCTCCCCAAGGGGGTATTGCTGACCCACTATAATCTAGTGGCCAACGCCATGCAGAACGCTGCCTGGTTTGGATGGAGCGACAAAGATGTCATCATAGGTTTGCTCCCCTTCTACCATAGCTGGGGAGGCTGCACCTGTATAAACTCACCGATCTACAGCAGCGCCAGGGTGATCATACTGCCCCGCTTTGATGCCGAGGAATTGCTGATGAGGGTGGAGAGAGAAAAGGCCACAGTCATCTATGGCGCTGCGACCATGTTCGCTGCTTTGGCAAATAGCCCGGTTATAACCAAATATGACCTATCGAGTCTGAGATATGTCAAGGCAGGGGCAATGCCAATTCCACCGGAGATCAGAGAAAGATGGGAGCGGCTAACCGGGGTCAAGATGGACTTAGGTTACGGCTTGAGTGAGGCCTCACCGGAGACCCATAACTCACCACTTAAAAAAATAAAGTCCGGAACCATCGGAATCCCTGTTATGGATACCGATGCCCGCATCGTGGATGAGGAAACAGGCGAAACTGAGCTGCCACCGGGCCAGATGGGCGAGCTGGTGATTCAGGGACCGCAGGTGATGAAAGGATATCTAAACCGACCTGAAGATACCCAGGAGGCACTCCGCAACGGGTGGCTTTACACGGGTGATCTGGCCATGATGGATAAAGAGGGGTATTTTCGCATCCTCGACCGCAAAAAGGAGACCATAAAGTACAAAGGATACACCATCGCCCCGGCCGAGGTTGAGGCCGTCCTCTACGAACATCCCACGGTCAAGGAATGCGCTGTGGTCGGAAAGCCGGACCCTATGGTTGGTGAGGTGCCCAAGGCCTACGTAGTGCTGAATGAGGGTTTCACCGTGGACAAGGAGGAACTCATCAACTTTTGCGCCGACCGTATTGCCCCTTACAAGCGCATTCGAGAGGTTGAATTCATCGAAGAGATACCCAAGACGCCTGTGGGGAAGGTGTTGCGAAGGGTGCTCCGGGACAGGGAGGGATGTTGAGCAGCCAGAAATCGAAGGTCTCTTCAAAGTTTTGCAAATTTTCTTTCGATCTTGGCCTTGTCTTGGAGACCATGGAGCGAGAGAGGGCTACCAAGTCGGAGAAGTACTGGAAGGATTTAGAGAGGAGGGTTCATTGATTTTTTTAGTTGTTTTTTTTGTTTATTTATGTTAACGTTAACATAAATGGATTACTTGACCATCAAAGACATAGCAAGACTAGCTCACGTATCACATACCACCGTCTCCAGGGTCTTAAACAATAGGCCTGGGGTAAAGAAGATCACGAGGGAGAGGGTCTTGAAGTTGATCAAGGAGTTGGATTATCAACCCAGTTTGGTTGCCCGTAGCATGGTGTTAAAGAAGAGCAAGGTCCTAGGGCTGATCATCACAACTATAAGAAATCCCTTTTATCTTGAGCTGTCCCAGGGGATCGAGGATACCGCCAGGTCCTTTGGTTATAGCGTAATCTTGTGTTGCACCAATTATGATCTCTCCCTGGAGGGGGAACATATCAGGGAGTTGAGGAGAAAGGGGGTGGATGGTATCATCCTCACCTCGGCCCATATAAAGGATGAATATGTGGCCGCCCTGGCCCAGGAAGGGTTTCCCCTCGTGTTGGTAAACAGGAAGGTCTTAGAATCTGACCTCTCTGGCAAAGTGGACTATGTCGGGGTTGATAACATAAAGGGTGGAGAGATGGCCCTGGAACACCTGTTGAAGATGGGGCACAGGAGGATCGGGATCGTCAGGGGGAGTCTAGAGTCTTCTGTCACTATGGAGCGGATGGAGGGGGTACGCAGGGCCTTGGACAAGCATGGCCTCTCCATTGACGATGATCTTATCTTCGGGGGGGACTACCTGAAGGGGTCAGGCTATGAGGCGGCCAAGAGGTTCCTCTCCCTTGCCCACCCACCTACCGCCATCTTCTCCTTCAATGATTATATGGCCTTGGGTGTATATGATGCCCTCTTGGAAAAAGGTGTGAAGGTCCCGGAGGATGTGGCCCTCTTGGGGTTTAATGATATCGAATTCGCCTCCCTGCGGATGGTGGGTTTGAGCACTGTATCTCAGAAAAAGTACAGCCTGGGTTCCATGGCAGTGCGCAGATTGATGCAGAGAATAGAGGGGGATCAGGTAGGTCTGGAGCAGGTCTTGGAGCCTGAACTCATCATCAGGAGTTCGTGTGGCTATAAGGGAGGGGATATATAGAAAACAATTAGGAACCAAGGAGGGAACCATGAAACTTACCAAAGAAGAGCTATTGGCCAAGGCGAAGAAACCGGCCCAGGATGCCATGAGACTCCATCCCTTTTATCAAGGGAAGGTGGAGGTTACCCCTAAATGTGCTATTCGGGACTTTAATGATTTCGCCATTTGGTATACCCCTGGGGTAGCAGAGCCGTGCAGGGACATCAATAAGAATCCTGAGCAGGTTTTCCAACACACCAACAAGGCCAACATGGTGGCTGTGGTCTCCGATGGGACCAGGGTCCTGGGCTTGGGGGATATCGGTCCTGAAGCGGCTCTGCCTGTGATGGAAGGAAAGGCTATTCTATTTAAGTATCTCGGGGGGGTTGATGCCTTCCCTATCTGTCTGGATACCAAGGACCCCGATGAGATCATCAAGACCGTTTTGCTCTTGCAACCGAGCTTTGGCGGTGTAAACCTGGAAGATATCTCCCAGCCGAAATGTTTTTATGTCCTTGATACCCTGCGCAAACAGGCCCGGATACCTATCTGGCACGACGATCAGCAGGGTACCGCAGCGGTCACCTTGGCCGGTCTGATCAATGCACTCAAGATTGTGGGAAAGGCGATGGATCAGGTGAGGATCGTCATGAATGGTGCCGGGGGGGCCAACATCGCTATTACAAGGGTGCTGATCGCCGCTGGGGTGACTCCTGGCAACATCGTCATGGTGGATAGCAAGGGGACATTACATCCAGGTCGCACAGAGCTGAAGGATAAATACAAAGAAAAATGGCATTTCTGCCAGATAACTAATAAAGATGGCTTAGTGGGAACAACACCGGAGGCAATGAAAGGGGCAGATGTCCTCATTTCCCTTTCCCGTTCAGGTCCGGACGTGATCAAGAAGGATTGGATAGCGAGCATGGCAAAAGATTCCATAGTCTTTACCTGCGCAAACCCCATTCCAGAGATCTGGCCTTGGGAGGCCAAGGAGGCAGGGGCGAAGATTGTTGCCACCGGCCGCTCGGATTTTTCCAACCAGGTAAATAACTCCTTGGGCTTTCCGGGGATCTTCCGTGGGACCCTTGATGTTATGGCTACTACCATCACCGATGAGATGTGCATCGCTGCGGCCGAGGAGCTGGCCCGTTGCGCCGAGGACATCGGGATGAGTGAAGAGTACCTCATTCCCACCATGGGTGAGTGGGAGGTCTTCCCCCGCGAGGCGGTGGCTGTAGCGTTGAAGGCCATCGAGCAGGGGGTGGCCAGAGTGAAGCCCTCTCGCGAGGAACTCTTTGAGAATGCCACCCGGATTATAAAGAGGGCGAGGGAAGAGACAAAACTACTCATGAAGGAGGGGCTGATAGCAATGCCCAAAGAGGCATAGGCTGGGGAAAGGAGGTTCAGGGGATGAGAGAGGTATCCGTAGGAGAAATAACCAGGGTCGTGAGAGGCCTCTTTATCGATGCCAACATCAACCTGGGGGACGATGTGTTGGCGGCCTTACATCAGGCCCTGGAGGTGGAAGAATCCCCCATCGGCAAGGAGATCCTCAATGAGTTGATAGAGAACGCCAGGATTGCCAAAGACGAGGGGATAGCAATCTGCCAAGATACCGGGCTGGCAGTGGTCTTTATTGAGCTAGGACAGGATGTACACCTGGTGGGAGGTGATCTCAATGAGGCGATCAATGAGGGTGTAAGGCAGGGTTATCAGGATGGGTACTTGCGCAAATCTGCCTGTCATCCTTTCACCCGTAAGAATACCGGGGACAATACTCCGGCCATCATTCATCTGGAGATGGTCCCTGGGGATAAGATAAAAATTATGGCTGCTCCCAAAGGTGGAGGTAGTGAGAACATGAGCAGGGTTGTGATGCTCACCCCGGCCGTAGGCCTAGAGGGGGTGAAGGAGTATGTGGTTCAGCGGGTAAAGGAGTCAGGTGCAAACCCCTGTCCTCCCATTGTTGTAGGGGTCGGGATCGGCGGGACCTTTGAACAGACGGCCCTCATTGCCAAGAAGGCCCTTTTGCGCCCTGTTGGGAGCAAAAATCCCGATCCTGAGCTCGCCGCGATAGAGGAGGATCTTCTGGGCCGGATCAACGACTTGGGGATCGGCCCCCAAGGGTATGGAGGAAGGACTACTGCCCTGGCAGTGCATGTGAATATGATTCCCTGCCATATTGCCAGCTTGTCGGTAGCGGTCAACATTCAATGTCATGCTGACCGGTATAAAGAAGAGATAATCTAGCTACAGGAGGAATGCGATGGCTGAGGTAAAGAGAATCAACACCCCTTTGACCAATGATGTGGTTGAGGGCCTGCACATAGGGGACAAACTCCTCATTACCGGTATCATCTATACTGGAAGGGATGCTGCCCACAAACGGCTCATCGAGCTCGTAGATAAGGGAGAGGAACTCCCCTTTGATATAAAGGGGCAGATCATCTACTATGTGGGGCCTGCCCCGGCCAAGCCGGGCAACCCCATTGGTTCGGCAGGTCCCACCACGAGTTATCGAATGGACGCCTATTCCCCTAAACTTATTGAGATGGGGCTCAAGGGAATGGTCGGAAAGGGGATGAGGTCGCAGGAGGTCAAGGACGCCATGGTGAAGTACAAGGCGGTGTATCTCGGGGCCACTGGTGGAGCAGGGGCCTTGATCTCTAAAAGCATCAAGAAGGCAGAGATCATTGCCTATGAGGACTTGGGGCCAGAGGCCATCAGGCGCCTGGAGGTAGAGGATTTCCCCGTTATGGTGATTAATGATACCTATGGAAAGGATCTGTATGAAGAGGGCGTCAATAAATACGCTCGTTAATCAGGAAATGGGACAATGGACAACTTCTGGCCCGAAAAGCTAACTAGAAGGGCCTTTATCAAGGGCTTTGGCTATGCCACCCTTTTTACCCTGGCTGGTGGGCCGCTCCGATGGAGAGGAAAGGAGGCCTTTGCCTCTGAATTACGGGTGATCGAGAACGATTTTAAGAATCCCTACGATGTCTCTATCGATTCGGAAGATCATGTCCTTATTACTGACTCATCGAGTTACTGTGTTTTTATTTTCACCATGGAGGGAGAACCGTTAAAACGCTTTGGAGGTCCTGGGAGCCTTTTGGGCAAATTTAACTATCCTCGCGGGGTTGTGGCGGATCGGTCAGGACATATCTATGTGGTAGATAGTAATAATGGGAGGGTACAGGTCTTTGATAAAGGGGGCGAACCCATTGGTTCAATAGGGACGCTCGGGGGAATTGCAGGATCGTTCTTTACTCCCCAGGGGGTTGCCGTTGATACAAAGGGAAGGGTCTATGTAGCTGATACGAGAAATCATAGGATTCAGATCTTTGAAAGGGGACGAGTAAAGGGCATAATCGGAGAATGGGGAGATGAAAAGGCTCAGTTCAGACTGCCAACGGATGTGGCGGTTGCCCCTGATGGAACAATACTCGTTATGGACAGCAAGCATGGTGCAGTAAAGGCCTTCACGTTTGAAGGAGAATTAAAGTATCAGTTCGGAGAGATGGGCTCTGAGAAAGGCCAATTTAATCTTGCCCAAGGAATGACTGTGGATCCGAAGGGATTTGTCTATGTGGCGGATACCGGGAATCACAGGATTCAAAAATTTGATCTGACAGGGCGATTCATCACTGCTGTAGGCACGAAGGGGAATCGATTGGGTGAGTTCAATGCACCCACAGGTGTTGCTATAGATAAGAGGGGGCGTTTGTTCGTTGCCGATACATTGAATCGAAGGATACAGATCTTGGAACCGCTGTCGTAGTGTTTTGAAAGAAAATGGGGCTTACATGGATGCGCAGGCCATTGAATTATTGACATTTTTCTTTCTTGTCGGGTTTTTTGCCTTTTTAGAGATACGTCAGTTGTTTGACAAAAAAAGGGGCATCATCGTCGATTTTGTAGAATCCCCATTACCCCTGGCGGGCATGCTGAGTACTGAAGTCCTGGTACGAATGGAGGATGGGGGCATAGTCAACGCCAATCTCTCCGGATGTACCCAATGTATGGGACGCTTCCAGGTAGGAGATGAGGTCCATCTAATAAGATCAAGGAGTGGCTATTCAGTTAAGATCCCCTTTATATCGAGGAAGAGAGACCACATTTGTGAGCGACAGCATTCCAATAGGACTTTCTGAAAGGTAACGGGTGGAAATTGTAGGATATATTAATCTTGCAATTTTTTTGGTGGCAGTGGTTCTTACCTTGATGGGTAAGATAAGGTTGCCGGTTCAGACGATGCTGATTCTAGTTACCTTGATCTGTGTGGTAATTGGAGCCGTATTCAAAGGATTTTCAGATGGTTTGACAGGGATTTTCCTCCTTCCCAATGAGGTGATCGGGGGGATTATTCTTCATCCTATTACAGCCCTGTTGACGGGTCTGTTCCTGGCGGGAGCGCTGACGGCCTCGGAAGGATTCGAGGCCTTGAAGGTGATTATCGCCAAGCTGAGGAAGACCCCCCTCGGCCTTGTAGGGACACTCGTAATTCTGATTCAATTGCCGGTCATTGCCTCCTTACCCTGTGGCAGAATCATTGCTGCTGCCCTTCTTCCACTCCTGTTCACTTTTGGCCTAGAGGGTGGAATGGGCATTCTTACAAAGGCCCAATTAATTGTCTTCATTGGTGCCTTTACCCGCAATGCTATGGGTTCATGCGGCCCCTCTCCCATCGGGGGGGTTGGGCAGATCGGCGAGGGTTTTCTGGGAAGTTTTTTCCCCACGGCTGCCGACGGTATCCTCAGGGCACCGCAGGCCTTTTCGCTCATGATGGGCACGGCACTGGTGGCCCTCTTTTTAAAGATGGTGAGCATGAAACTGTATCCCGAAGATGTCACCCTGAGAGATCTTCCCCCCGGGCATGAAGCAAAAGAGGAGATCGAAGCGAAGGCACCTCTCAGAGGGTATCTTTCGTTAGCTATATTCGTTATTGCGCTCTTGGTTGGTATCTTTCAGCCCTTAGGTAAGATGCCGGTTCAGACGACCCTCGTTATAGGTGGGATTCTTATTATCATTCTGTGTCGCGTTACCATAACGGATCTGATCGGAGGGATTATCCTTCTGCCTGTTACTGCCATGGCCGCTGGGTTTTTGGCGGCAGGTGCCCTGGCAGCGACTGGGGGGTTCGATGCCCTAGGGAAGATCTTAAGCGCACTGAAGTTTTTGCCCTTTCTTGGCGTGGCAGGTATGTTAGCGATCTTTGTTCAATTTCAGACCATCCTTCCCCTTTCGTGCAGCAGGATATTGACGGCTGCCCTAGTGCCGGTCTTGTATCTCTTCGGCCCTGCCAAATTTAATTTGATCACATGGCCTCAGCTTGCCATCGTGATGGCGGCCTATATGATTAACGCAACCACCTCGTGCGGACCGTCACCCTTGGGAGGTGGCGGCATGATGGGTGAAGGTACCATGAGGGCAGAGACGGGGTATATTCGAGGAGCGTATACCTTCGGGGCAATGGCGATTATGGCTCCTATGGCCGCCATCTATATGAAATTTTTAAATCTTTCTATCTTTTCTCCTGGTTCGACCGAATTTGTGCGCAACATCATCATTATTGGCATATTTGTCCTTATCATAGCAGGAGTTAATGGGTTCCTTATTAAGCTTGGAAGCTACCTGTTTACTGATAAGGCTTCAAGGAATTGGAAGATTCAGTTGTTGGGGTTCCTCGTGTCAGGAGGGATCTATGGAGCCATTCTTTCGTTTGCGCTCTATGAGTTTGATATGATACCCATTTTCCAGGGAATTGTCGGTGGTATGATAGCTGCCCTTCTGATTGGGTACATGGTGCCCAAGGTTCTTTCCCAGAGGCGGTAAGGGAGCGACAAAAAGGAGATCGTATGTTGACGATCATAATTTTTCTTTTCGTGGGGGCAGTTTCAGGGGTTATTATTGCCTTTGCCCTCGATATGAACAGTCGGAAAGAGATCTTTCAGGCAGCGATAGGAGGATTGATTGCAGGGTTCTTGATGGCCCTCATGCTGCCGAGGTGAGGGGTGTAACAAGGAGAAAGTGGATGAAAGCCGACGACAAGGAGCAAAGAAGCAAAAGACATGTCAGGTTTGATGAGGACCAACCGTTAAGTTTGCCCGGAATCCGTCGCTATCAGTTTTTCCCAAACTTACAGGATCGGGCCCTGACAAAAAACCTTAATCGTCTCATTCTACTCGGTATTTCTGGAGCGCTTGTCTTTGATGTAATGAAACCTCTTTTTCACGGGAATCCGGCTACGATTTATTGTTATGAATGAAGGGCCTGCTATGCGACACAGGACAGGTGTCCTGTAGGGATTGCCTTTCAGGCAGAGTTGGTTATTGCAGCAAGGGTAGGGGACTACAGGAGGTTTATCAATAATGGTGGATTGAAGTGTGTGAGGTGCGGAAATTGTCAGAGTTTTTGTGTCCAATATCTTCCCCTTCCAGAGATATTCGGGACTATGCAGATTGATACGATAAAGGCACTGGAGGAGAAAAAGATACCAAAGAAGATCCTTGTCCAGGCAATGGACAAGGGGTTAATAGGAAAGGAGTTTATCGATCGAGTCGTTGCGTATGTGGAGCAATCATGAATAGGGTTTTAAATTCCAGAGGGCTAAGACTGTTTATTTTTGCGGTATTAGTTGCAGCGTTTTTGCCATCGGGAAGATTTATCCTTGCGGCCGCACTCTTTGTCGTGCTGATGGTCCATGTCTATGTAATGTGGCGGCGTGAGCAAAGGCCGTATCTTTATTGGATGATTGGGTTGTTTGTCTTATTTATGATTGGTTATGCCTTTGCAAGGAGCGATGTTCGAAAGGTAAACGAATACCGTGCTACTCATCGACCCATTGGCAATGTTATGAATCGGGTACAAGATGGGGTCTATGAGGGTGAAGGTATGGGCTTTCGTAATAAAATCCGGGTCCAAGTGGAGGTTAAGGATCATACGATTACCGATATCAAACTGAAACGCTTTCAAGATGTGATGTCGGTAAAAGAGAATGTCATCAACGGAGCTCGTGAAGCGATACTAAAAAAGGGGAACGTTGATATCGATTTTGAACTTGGCATGTTTCGAGGGGCTCATCAGGCATACTTCGGCTTTTTATACGCCATTCAGGACGCGCTCATCAAGGGTATACCAGATTATCCCCGCTATAGCTGGTTTTCCATTGGATTTTTTACTATTTTCACTGGAGAGACCCCTAATCGGAAGACTATCAATGCCTTGGCCATCTTATTCGCTATCTTTCTTGTCTTTGACTATATGTTGCAATCGGCCCTTATTAAGGATACGGGGCAGGTCTTAACGTGTTATAACTGCGGTACCTGCGTGGGGACATGCCCGGTAAAGATGGTGGAGGGATACCAGTTTCCCATGGATTTGATACTGTTAACCCGACTCGGCGATTATGAAAAGGTGACGGAGTTGTCGAAGTATTGTATTGGATGCGGCAGATGTGCAGTTAAATGTCCGGTAGGTATCTCGGGTCCCAGTGTTATCTCCGCAGCCTTTAGGGCAAGAAGAGAACTGGAGAGAGTTAAACTGAGAAAGGCTGCCTGATCGGACATAAAGGGATATGGGACGAAGAAAGATTATAACAATAGGGTTGCTAATTGTCCTTTTGGTGGTGGCGTTGCTCTTTGCGGGCGCTGATTATGCGGCTCGCTCAAATACCTGCGGGATATGCCACGTGAAAGAGGCGTCCTATGCAAATTGGCTGATCGCGGAAAAGGCCAAGGAGGGATTTGCCCATGACCAAATTAGCTGTGCCTCCTGTCATATGGGGACAAAGTGGTCAATGCAATTACGGTTTGCAGCCCTTCTGCATGTCGTTCAATATATTGTTCCACAGCTCGATGCCAGGCAACGAGATCTACCGCGCCCTATACTGGAAAATATTGCCATAGAGAACTGTCGCTACTGTCATATGTCTTCTTTTAGACTGGTTGAGGCAAGACAGAAAGATGTGCCGAAAGACCTGAAAGAGATTGGCCTGAAAATGGACCATCTGAAGCACTTCAAGGCAATGCAAGGGGACTGCAAGAAGTGTCACGAGAGGAGAGTGGAGAAGGATGGACAAATGGTTGTGAGTAAAGACATCAACTATGCAGAAATCAACCATATGCGGTGCGATGCCTGCCACAAATATGTGAGCCACGCCTATCGAAGATTTAACCCTCCTTTGCTCTCCAATAGGCCTCATGAGGAAGCGGTAAAACTGGCTTGGGAGAAGATCAAGGAAAATCCACGGTGGAGAATTAACATCCCGAGTTGTGAGAGCTGTAGGAGGTGTCATAACGGCAGGTTTCACTACAAGACAGAGATATTTTGGGCAGATCGATTTAAGGATAAGAACTACGATAACTGCAAAAAGTGTCATCCCTTGATGACCAAAGAATATTTTAGAGAGTTTAAGGCGAGACTAAAAGAAGGGAAGGCCTTTTAACAATGGGAGCAGGGGCAATGCAGATGATAGGGAAAAAAGATAAAAAGGTAAGAAAACAGATCGTGGATACAATTCTGAAGATTAAAGAACCACCTGTTGCCCGGTTTAGGCTCTTATCGGAAGGGATGGAACCCTATCATAGGCTTGACCTGAAACAGGACGAGATAGCTGGGGATAAGGCATGTCTGGGCTGTGGGAACTGTATAGATTCCTGTCCTGTCCTTCGGCGGGAACCAGAAAGGTTGGAGAAGACAGAGCAGAGGACCTCCTTTGCCTTGGAGGCTATTGTGGCAGAGGATTGTGAACAGTGCTATTCCTGTGTGCTGGCCTGTCCTCAGGTGGACACGGAACTGAAAGATTATATTGTGGATGAGGTTATGACTGAGGTGATACCTCCATCGAAAAAGATTACGTTCCTGGACAACTACTTTATGGTAATTGCTGCGTTAGTTTTGGGGATAATCATTGGGGTGTTTCTGGCATGGTAACGTAAAGAAAAAAGAGAAAATATGAGATGATACGGTGGCAAATTTATCTTTTGAGGAGGTTGAAGGATGATGAGTAATGCCCGGAAGAAAAAAGAAGAGCACAGGGATCCAAAAGGCACATCTCAAGAAGAACAACGATTAATACCTATCTATATTATGGGGAAAAGATACATGGTGCCAGATTCACTTACCATACAAAAGGCTATGGAGTATGCGGGTTATCAGCTAGTAAGAGGGTGCGGCTGTAGAGGTGGGATCTGTGGGGCTTGTGGTACTGTGTACCGGTTTCCTGACAGTCCTAAGATCGAAGTGGGACTTGCATGTCAAACTGTGGTTCAGCCAAACATGTATTTGACTCAGATCCCCTTCTTTCCTGCGAACAAGGCAGAATACAACCTGGATGAATTAGAGCCAACAGCGGAACAGGTTATTGAGCTCTATCCTGAAATTCTAAAATGCATGGGCTGTAACACCTGTACCAAATCCTGTCCAATGGATATTGAGGTGATGGAATACATCTCGGCTGCTCTCAGAGGTGATATAGCAGAAGCAGCAGATCTCTCTTTTGATTGTGTCATGTGTGGCTTGTGCACAGCTCGGTGTCCGGCAGAGATTGGCCAATACAACATAGGGATTTTGTGTCGCAGGTTGAAGGGTAAGTATCTAGTTCCAAAGGCCCAGCACCTGCAGGAGGTGCTAAAAAAATTGGAGGCCGGAGACTACGAGGAGGGTCTCGGAGAGTTGATGCAGACAGACAAGGATAGTTTGAAAAAACTGTATGTAGAACGGGAGATTGAGCCGGCAGAGTCTGAAGACGATTGGGAACCCAAGGAGCATAATTATTTGTAATAACTAGATATTATCTTTGATTGGAGGGCACACCATGGGATATACACCAGAATTAAAGGAGTTGATAAAAAGGGTGGAGGCAAGCCGATCAGCCCGGGTGGAGCGTAAGAAAAGGGGGGAGGAGGTTACCGCCATGACGTTGGAGGAACGACAGGAGATACTCCAAAAGTTTCATCCTGATTACAAGCCTGGGGCGAAGACACCGGTGAGGATTGGGCCAAGTAAGGGTTATGCCCTTTCCCCTGAGATCGTTACCCTTCTCGAGTCTTACAGCCGCGTCGATCCCGACAAGATTGATCTCACTGATATAGCCCATGAAACCGATGTCTTGGTGATAGGTGGTGGGGGAGCTGGGACTTCAGCCGCACTGTTGGCACAGGAGCAAGGTGCCAAGGTTATCATTGCGACCAAACTACGTCATGGTGACGCCAATACAATGATGGCAGAAGGTGGTATCCAGGGTGCCACAAAAGGGCATAAAGACTCTCCCTATTACCACTACCTGGATGTAATGGGTGGAGGGCACTTCGTCAATGACCCGGATCTGGTCTATACCTTAGTTACCGAGGCCCCCAAGGTTATCAACTGGTTAGAAGACTTGGGGATGATGTTTTCCAAAGATACGGATGGCAAGCTCATGACCATGCACGGAGGTGGGACCTGTCGCAAAAGAATGCACTATGCAGCGGATATCACCGGCGCGCAGATCATGCGCACCATCAGGGACGAGGCCCGCAATCGTATCGAAGACATCAAGGTTCTGGAATTCTGCCCTGCTGTTGAGTTGATTCTCAATAAAGATGGCCAGTGTGCGGGGGCCATTCTCTATAATCTGGAGACCGAAGAGTATTTTGTCGTCAAGGCCAAGGCTGTAGTGATGGCAACAGGAGGATCAGGCAGGCTCCATATCCAGAACTTTATGACCACAAACCACTATGGTGCAACGGGTGATGGCCTAATAATGGGATATCGACTGGGTATTAAGCTATGTTTTCTCCATACAGTTCAATATCATCCCACCGGGGCCGTCTTCCCCGAACAGGCTGAGGGACTATTGATTACCGAGAAGTTTCGCGGGGCTGGGGCAAATATTTTAAATATCGATGGTGAACAGTTTGTCTATGAAAGAGAACCGCGAGATGTCGAGGCGTCAGCCTTTATACGTGAATGCACTGAACGGGGTAAGGGGGTTCCTACACCGACAGGCAAGGTGGGGGTCTGGCTCGATTCACCGATGATTGACATGCTCAGGGGTAAGGGTACGGTCAGGAAAGAATTCCCTGGGAAGCACATCCTCTTCAGGAGATACGGGATCGACATCTCAAAAGAACCCATGCTCGTATATCCTACCCTTCACTATCAAAATGGAGGTCTTGAATACAAAAAGACAGGAGAGACCGCTGTACCAGGGTTCTTTGTCGCGGGAGAAGTAAGTGGCGGTGTACATGGTGAGAATCGGCTAATGGGGAATTCATTGCTTGATGTCACTGTATTTGGCCGTATTGCCGGCAGGAGTGCCGCCCTCTTTGCTTTACATAAAGCCAAGAATGGGAAGCTCACCTTGGAGCATGTAAGAAAATACGATAAAGAGGTCGAGAAATTGGGTATTGACAAGTCAAAAGTAGCCCCCATGTTACTGCCGGACTACACCAATCCAGAGGTCAGAAAAAAACAGCTAACGACGCAGTATGTAGGAACTATACGGTAGAGAAGGTACTGTTTATGATGATGGAAAAGGGAAAGAACAAACGAGAGACGTTGCTTGCCCTTCACAGTGAGCTGATGAGACGGCCGCGGCTTGGCCGCCGTATGGGCTTCGTATTAATCGGAATTGTCATTGTGGCCCTGCTGGGGACGCTATTTTATCTCTCTCGGATCTATGGAGGTGGGGATGTTGTCTATGATGCCAAAGGATCTCCTGGGCCGGTTGTATTCCATCATCGGACCCACAGGTCTGGGAAAACATTAGAAGGTAAGAAATTCAGATATGAATGTAAGGAGTGCCATGAAAAACTGTATGCGGCAGAGAAGTACGGGACCTTTATTATTAATTTCCTAAAAAGTTCTGACAGAACGGCCCGGACCGGGAGAGATTCTATCGCTATCTTTGTGCCACCTCCAGGAGAACCAGAGGATATTGAATGGCCTACCATTGAGGTGGAACGGGCATGTGTGAGTTGCAGTACCGGAAAGTGCCATAATGGCACTGATAGCTTCAGCAGGTTTGAGTGTCTGAAATGTCACAGAAGAAGGTAGAAGAGAAAAAGAAGGAAAGACTCTGGGGGATGGTGATCGATACTCGGAAGTGTATTGGTTGTCACACCTGCACCGTGGCATGTAAGAGCGAAAATAATGTCCCCCTCGGGTATTGGAGGTCCTGGGTCAAAGGGGTACAGAAAGGGACGTACCCGGAGGTAAGAAATTACTATTTGAGACGGCTGTGCAATCAGTGTGACACTCCTCCCTGTGTAGAGGTCTGCCCGGTCAAGGCGACCGAGAAACGTGATGATGGCATTGTAGTCATACATTACGGAAAGTGCATCGGTTGCGGGATGTGCATCACCGCCTGTCCGTATGACGCGCGATTTTTCAACCCCATTCGAAAGACCGCTGATAAATGCGATTTTTGTCTCGCTCGGATCGATCGAGGATTAGAACCTGCGTGCGTCTCATCGTGTGTGGGAAGGGCGATCACCTTCGGGGACATGAAGGACCCTGATAGCGAGATTTCCAAATTGTTAGCAACTACAAGCACAAGCGTCTTGAAACCCGAATTGGGGACAAAGCCGAAGGTACATTACATCATGCCTGAGGAGACCCTCATGGGGAGGATCAAAATTTCCGACGATTTTAAAGAGTCCGTATTAGATTACGAGAAAAGTATTGTGGGAAAACCTGCGGAATACTGGAAGAAGGAGAAGGCGAAGGGAAAGACATAAGACCTTTTGGTTTTATTGCTACGTTAGAGGGAATCATGGATATTAGCGTACTCTATAATGTTCCTCATGAAGTACCGTGGAAGGTTTACATTCCCCTCTATTTCTACTTTACGGGTTTGAGTGCTGGTTCCTTTATTCTATCGTCCCTTTCCACAGTCTTCGGGATGAAGAAGTATAAGCCACTGGCCTTCCCTTCAGCTATCATCTCATTTGTCCTGCTCTTTGTCGCTCCATTGTGCCTGATCCTCGATCTCAAACAGCCAATGCGCTTCTGGCACACTATGGTCCCATACTACTTTAACCCAACCTCGGTCCTTTCCTATGGTACATGGCTTCTCATTCTGTACCCCCTAGCCGATATGATCTATATCTGGTTCATCTACATCAAGGACGAAAAGATGATGAAGATTATAGGGACGATTACTGTACCGCTTGCCGTTTTTGTCCACGCCTACACTGGATTCGCCTTTGCGCTCGTCAGGGCACGGGCGTGGTGGCATTCTGCACTTATGCCCGGGTATTTTTTGACCTCTGCCATTCTCTCCGGCGTTGCCCTTTTAGTCCTGGTGGCCTTGGTCATGAATCATTTCAAAAAGGAAAAGTTTGATGAGACGATCTTCAGTGACCTCTGTACCATGATGGTTGCTATTATCCTCATTGATCTTTTCTGGGTTATGTGCTTCTGGTTGGTTTTACTCGTTTCCACAGATAATGGATTCTTATCAATTATGGTAGCCTTACATGAGCCCTCATACATATGGGGAGAGTTTGTTATAGGGATGTTTGTGCCCTTGTTTCTCCTTCTGTACCACAGGACCAGAAGGAGTAAGTTCTGGGTTACGGTTAGTTCCATCTTGGTGGTAATTGGTGTTTTCTTAATGAGATACTCCATTGTTTATTTAGGCTTTCATGTCCCATTGAGCTAAAAGATACCACGTACCCATCGAGGAGACTACATGGATATTACAAGAAGAGAGTTCATCAAGACGGTTTCACTCTTAGGTGGGGCAGTTATCATTGGAGGGTGTGAACTTTTCAGTCCGCGAGAAGAGATCCCTCCGTATATCTATGGGGGCGGATTTGCCGACCCTATAGAGACGGTCACTGGAATTGATACCATTTATAGTGTATGTGCCATGTGTGAAGGTAACTGCGGTATCAGGGCCAGGATCAAGGATGGATGGCTTGTTAAGATTGATGGCAACCCCTATCACCCTAATTCAAGAGAACCTCATCTACCTTTTCAAACTGATTCTAAAGAAGCAATCAAAGTTGCAGGTTCTACATGCGTTAAGGGACAGTCTGGAATTCAGACCCTTTACAATCCCTATCGTGTCAAAGAGCCGCTTAAACGGGTGGGTCCCAGGGGTTCGGGTATATGGAAGGCCATTTCGTGGGAGCAGGCCGTTGGTGAGATCGTCAATGGCGGTGATCTCTTTGGTGAGGGTACCTTCGAGGGTTTGCGGCAAATCAGGGACGTACATAGACCTCTCGACAAGAGTAGACCCGAATTTGGGCCTGGAGCGAACCGTCTGATCTTGTTGAGTGGCCGAATTGATCTTGGTGCCAAAACCTTTTTAAATCGGTTCATGAATGCATATGGCTCTGTAAACAGGATTTACGGAGATGAGACGTTATGGGATTCAAGCCGACGAACTGGATTTCAATTAACTTTTGATCAAGACCACGATGACCTTCAACCGGATGTGTTGAATTGTCGTTATCTTATAAGTTTCGGTTCATCCCCTCTGGAATCTGGAAATCCCATGCAGTCGGTTGCCAGGAAATTGATGAAGGCACGGTTCGGCCCCCTTGGCGGCATTGAGTCTATACAAGATAAAGGGTATCGAAAGACATATAAGGGACGGTATGGACAGCTAAAATGGGTAGCAGTAGACCCACGGATGTCGGAGTCTGCCTCCAAGGCACATCAATGGATACCGATCAAGCCGGGAACCTATGCAGCGTTGGCACTAGGAATGATCCGGCGTATCATAGAAAAGGCACAGTACAACAGGGCCTTTCTAGAAAATACCTCAGCCAAAGCAGCACAGAGGGATGGCGAAGAGGTCTGGACAGATGCCGCGTACCTGGTCAGGCTAGACACCATGACCTTTATAAAAGCGGATGAAGCAGGTCTTGCAGGGAAGTCTTCAAAATTTCTGGTATTTGATGGCGAAAGGGTGGTCCCCTTTGATTCTGTAGATCACGGAGTACTTGAAGCAGATGTCCGCCTCAATGGTATTCGATGCAAAAGCGTATTTTCTCTTTTGAAGGAAAGGGCTTACGAGAAGACGCTTGAACAGTACGGGCAGATTTGTGGGGTTGGTCCTGACGACATAAAGAAGATAGCCGATGAATTTGCCGAAAATGGGCGAAGGGCAGTAGCGGAGTTGGGCGAAGGAGGGGCCAGTCACGTTAATGGAACCTACACGGCGAGAACGATCAATATCTTGAATCTCCTAGTGGGGAATGTAAACAGAAAAGGTGGATTGATTGTCGGTGGAAACTGGGAAGTGACCAAAAAGAAGCGGCTCTTATTCGAAATGGAGCATGTAGAGAATGGGCCTCACCTTGCTGGATTACGGATTGATAGGGCTGGTGTGGCTTATTAAGAGAGCCGCGAATACAGGGCTAAAGGGTTTCCTGCCCAGAGACCATGGTTTCCTTTTCTGAAGGCCTTCGGAAACGTACAGGAGATCATTCCAAGCCTTTATCAGGGGTATCCGTACCGTATAGGAGCTCTCATCATCTATCGTTTCGACCCCGTCTATGAGGTTCCTGCAATCAGGGAGTTGGCTGAAGAAACATTGCGGGATAGGAAAAAGGTCCCCCTACTGGTCGTCATTGACACAGAGATCACCGAGAGTGCGAAATTTGCTGATTATATTTTACCTGAGACGACCTATCTCGAGAGATGGGATATCTGTGAAGTAGCATCAGGCATTCCTACTAAGGCCCTCGGGGTACGTCAGCCTGTCGTTGGTTATTTCCACCATAAGACAGGTAGATATATACCAATTTTCCCCAAGACCAAAGTTATGGAGGACATATTCATCCAAATCGCAAAAAAACTGAACCTCCCAGGATTTGGAAAAGACGGATTCGAAAAGGGAAGGCCTCTGGAGAATGCCTGGGAGTATTATCGGCGCTTCATAACGATGTTAACCTCAAGACGTTATGGATTTGGGGTTCCAGTGTTAAACAACGATCATAGACTTCAATTTGTGCTCTCAAGAGGTGGTATTTTTGAACCTTATGAGAAAGCATATCAGCGTAAATATGCTCGATATCGTTACAGAGGGCTTTGTAAAATATATAATGAGGAGTTAGGTAAGAGTAAAGATTCCTTAACCGGGAAGACCTATGATGGATTCCCGAGATATGAGCCCATTGATAGGTTCAAATATGATAAAGATTTTCCTCTAAAGCTTATTTCTTACCGACTGCCCTATCATTCCATGATGCGTACGGCACAGAATCGCTGGATCTTAGAATTACTACCGCAGAACTATGTTATGATAAATCCAAGAGATGCGAAGCGTTATGGTATAAGAACCGGGGATATTGTCAAGGTGCAATCAAGAAATTCAGCAGTTATTGGACAGGCAATGGTCCGCCAAGGAATAATGCCAGGTGTTGTTGGGATTCCCTATGGTTTTGGAAATCGGGAGTGCGGGGCGGGATCTGTAAAAATTGATGGCAAGGCTACCAGCTTTGATCATACCCGCGGGAAGGGGGTTACTATTTTGCCTGTTGCTACCAGAGATCCTGTGACAAAGCTTGGTCCTCTCCAAGATCCCATCGGTGGCAATGTTGCTATCAATGATACTTGGGTAAGGCTTCTCAAGGTTTAATCTCTATTATTTATTGCTTGTCTATAGATTCTTTTTTGCCTACCCTGTCCATCAAACAAACATATTTTGACCTTGCATATAGATCAATTCTACGGTAAAATTTATTGTTAATCTTTCCAAACTATAGAAGACCTCTTTTTTACAAAGGGGGCTAAGGGAAGATGTGATATGAAGAGGTTATTGATTGTCTCAAATAGGTTGTCAATAAGTATTGAGAGAAGGAAAAGGAGGTTGCATTTTCAACCAAGTGTTGGTGGTTTGGCTATCGGTCTGGGGTCTTTCTACAAATCATACAATAGCTTGTGGATTGGATGGCCGGGAATCGCCTTAAACAAAAAAGATGGGGAAGAAAAAAAGGCCCTTGAAGCGAGATTACTCTCTGAATTTAATTGCTATCCGGTCTTTCTCTCGCAAAATGATGTAGATAATTACTATCATGGTTTTTGTAATAGGACCCTCTGGCCCCTCTATCACTATTTTACGCAGTATGTGGTCTATGACGAAACCTTGTATGAGACCTATAAACGCGTAAATAAGTTCTTTTGTGACGCAGTTATGGAGGTTGCCAAGGAGGATGACATTATATGGATCCATGATTATCATCTGATGTTACTTCCAAGACTCATAAGGGAAAAGATGCCTGATGCCACGATAGGCTTCTTCCTCCACATACCCTTTCCTTCCTTTGAAATCTTCCAACTACTTCCATGGCGAAAGGAGATTCTAGAGGGATTATTGGGCGCCGATCTGATAGGTTTCCACACCTATGATTACGCACGGCATTTTCTCAGCAATGTGCGCAACTTGTTAGGGTACGAACACACCCTAGGCCAAATTGCTGGTGAGGATCGCGTAATAAGGGTGGATGTATTCCCCATGGGGATAGATTATGGAGGATATGCAGGGGCTACCGAAAGGCCAGAGGTACAAAAAGATGTGAGTAGACTGCATAAAAAACTTGGTGACTCCAAGTTAATTTTATCAATAGATCGCTTGGACTATACAAAAGGGATTCCTCAACGTCTGGAGGCCTTTAACACCTTCCTGAAAAAAAATCCCCACTATAAGGAGAAGGTAACCCTTATTCTAGTTGCAGTCCCATCGCGCACTCAGGTAGAGCATTACAGGTTCCTAAAAAAACAGGTAGATGAGCTCATCGGCAAGATTGACGGAGAACACGGAACGATAGGCTGGGTTCCTATCTGGTATCTTTATCGCTTCTTACGTTTCCCCACCCTCAATGCCCTATATAGTATTGCCGATGTTGCCTTAGTTACCCCTTTAAGAGATGGCATGAATCTAATAGCGAAAGAGTACCTGGCAAGCAAGACAGATGGGAGGGGGGTTTTAATATTGAGCGAAATGGCCGGTGCATCAAAAGAGCTCGGTGAAGCGCTCATAGTGAATCCTAACAACAAAGAGGAACTGGTGGAGGCGTTGGAAAAGGCGTTGATAATGCCAGAAGATGAACAGATAAAGGGCAATAGGATGATGCAGAAGCGCCTGCAGCGCTATAATGTGAGGCGATGGGCAGAAGACTTTGTGGAAAGATTGCTCTTTATCAAAGCAATTCAAAGGGAGATGTGCGCGAGGGTGCTGACCCCCCAAATGAAACAGAAATTAGTCAGCGATTATCGTAAGGGCGAGCGGCGACTTCTGCTCTTAGATTATGATGGAACCCTTATTTCCTTTTTTGTAAGGCCTGAGGTGGCAAAACCGACCGAACCCCTCCTAAAATTGCTCGAAAAACTCTCCGAAGACCCCAAGAATGAAATGGTAATCATAAGTGGGAGAGACAGAGATACGTTAGAAAAATGGTTTGGTAATATAAATCTATGCCTAGTAGCTGAACACGGTGCATTGATAAAAGAAAAAGGGTGGGAGTTGATAGAACCTCTCACGAATGATTGGAAGGAAGAGATAAGACCAATCCTTGAGCTGTACATGGATAGGACCCCTGGCTCTTTTATAGAGGAGAAAGAATTTTCCCTTGTTTGGCACTATCGAAAGGCAGAATCTGAATTAGATTCAGTAAGGGTAAGGGAGCTAAAGGAGGCGCTTTTTCATCTCACCGCCAATCTCAACCTTGGGGTTTTGGAGGGGAGTAAGGTAATAGAGGTCAAAAACGTCGGGATAAACAAAGGCAGGGCGGCATTGAGATGGCTTTCCAAAGAGAAATGGGATTTCATCCTGACAATAGGTGACGATCTGACAGATGAGGATATTTTTGCAGTTCTCCCGGAATCGGCATATTCTATAAAGGTTGGGTTGGGTCCCTCAAAAGCAAGGTTCAATATAACCTCACAGTATGAGGTTAGAGAGTTGTTAAAAGAACTTATTGGAACAGGATGGACTAATTTTTAACGTGAAACTCATTCGATGATCACCAATTCTTATCGTGAGATTGAGACTATCTAGGTATTCTAGGATAGGTTGGGTTTGCATCCTTCCTATTCCGAGTAGTTCCTTGGCCTCGGCGAGGGTGATCTCAGCACCTTTGCCCCCGAAATCCCGCTCAAAAAAGGCATATGAACCAGGTTATTTGATCCTCAATTTTCCGATGCCGGGAATTGCAATATTCATCATTTATATCACCACGATTTTTCCCTTCGGTTCTGATACTACCTCACCAACGATAGCTGCCTCCCTCACCCCTTCCTGATGGAGCCTTTCAAGTAAGGTATGTGCCATCTGCTCCGGCACGGAGGCAAGTAATCCGCCCGAGGTTTGGGCATCGAACAGGATCAGCAACTTCTCATCAGATATATCGGCGGCACGCTCAATCATAGGAAGGCGGAAATCCCGATTGCGAATCGTGCCTCCAGGGATCAGTCCTATCATAGCATATTCTTCTGTCCCAGGGAGTATAGGGACCTTTGAGGAATAAATAATCATTCCCACATCCTCTCCCTCAATCATCTCGCATGCATGGCCAAGGAGGCCAAAGCCGGTAACATCGGTGCAGGCGTGAACCACCACCTCTGTCATCACCTCTGATGCCTTTTTGTTCAGACTGCTCATGCATTCTATTGATTTAGCCACCGAATCCTCATCTGCTAGCTCTCCCTTTAGGGCGGTGTTTATAATCCCTGTACCCAGAGGTTTGGTAAGAATGAGTTTATCACCAATTCTGGCACCCTTATTGGTCAATACTTTTTCAGGATGGATGGTGCCGGTTACAGAAAGCCCATACTTCAACTCGTCATCTTCCACGCTATGCCCGCCAACAAGGAGCACCTCTGCCTCCCGCATCTTGTCCAACCCACCCTTTAAGATCTCCTGCAATATAGAGATATCCATCTTATTTATAGGAAAACAGACGATATTCATCGCAACGATTGGTTTTCCTCCCATAGCATAGACATCGGATAAAGAATTGGCCGCAGCAACCTGACCAAAGGTATAGGGATCATCAACAATAGGGGTAAAGAAATCCAGGGTCTGGACAATGGCCAAATCCTCTCTCAGTTTATAAACTCCGGCGTCTTCTGCACTCTCTATTCCCACAATCAGGTTTGGATGGGAAATGAGAGGCAAACCACAGAGTGCCTTGTCCAGGTCCCCTGGACCTATCTTGCAGGCTCAGCCTGCACCATGCACTGTTTCAGTCAGGCGTATTTTATCCTTGTCACTCATTTCAATCTTTCCTTTTAACTATTCAGCCACCCCATCCCGACCCGGAACGGGGCGGGCTAAGTCACCAATTTCAATTTTCAATCTTCAATTTTCAATTGTTTGCATCTA
>JAFDHG010000021.1 GCA_019308925.1 Deltaproteobacteria bacterium | reverse complement strand
GTCTCCATTTTATCTCAGGCTGAAGTCTTTCGCTCATCCGCATCTCGATAACCAAAATGCGAACCCGAAGGGTTCGAGCGAAGCGTTATTTTGGTTATCTTAAAATAACCGAACCGAGGTTCGTTTATCCCTTACTTTGGGAGACCCTAATTTACCCTCCACTAGACAGTCTACTTCTTTCCGTCCAACATCCCGTTCAAATAGCGTCCAATCCTCTCTTCATTTTCCACAATTTCTCCAAATTGTCAAATTATTTTGGTTTTTTAAAAAGGCAGTAAGGGTCTCTTTCATTGACTTTTTGCGTTGATTATTTTATAAATTAAATGTACAGTATAGCTCTTTTTTTAGAGGGAAGCTTTGTACAGCCACATAGACAAATTCATCGACTACATGGACTTGGAGAGGGGGGCATCGCCCCATACCTGCCGGGCCTATCGAAAGGACCTGGAGCTGTTTGCGGTCTTTCTGGGTGGAAAGGGCCTCCCTTCTGATGTTACCAAAATAGACTACCTGGCGATCCGCCTCTACCTGGGATACCTCTATCAGGAACAGGGGATAAAGCGGAGCTCGGTGGTGCGGAAACTAGCCACCTTGAGGACATTCTTCAGGTATTTGAAGAGAGAGGGGATCGTCGGGAAGAACCCCGCAAAGATGGTAACAACCCCAAAGGGTGGAAAGGACCTCCCCCATGCCCTCTCTGTAGACGAGATCTTCCGGCTCTTAGATACCCCTGATGCGATCAGTCCCTTGGGGCTCAGGGATCGGGCCATCCTGGAACTCCTCTACTCCAGTGGAATCAGGGTGGGGGAACTCATCTCCCTCAACCTGGAGCACCTGGACCTGGGAAGAGGAATGGTGAGGGTGATGGGAAAGGGGGGCAAGGAGAGGATGGTACCCATCGGCTCCAAGGCCGCCGAGGCATTGAGGGCATACCTGACGCAGAGGGCTGAGCTTATCGGACAGGAAAAAGGACCCCCCAGACCCCTCTTCCTCAACTACCGAAAGGGGAGGCTCACTGCCCGCAGCGTGGCCAGGATGATCAAGAAATATCTGCTCAAGGGGGGGGTATGGAAGGAGACCACCCCTCATACGTTCAGGCATTCCTTTGCCACCCATCTGCTGGATGCCGGAGCCGATCTGCGGGGGATACAGGAGCTCTTGGGGCATGCCAACCTCTCCACCACTCAAAAGTATACCCATGTGAGCTCAGGGAAATTGATGGAGGTATATGATCGCGTCCACCCACGCGCCAGAAAAGGAGTCAAGGATGTTTAAGGGAACCACCATCCTATCCGTGCGGCACAAAGGAAAGGTAGTGATCGCCGGGGATGGACAGGTGACGTTGGAGACCACGGTGATTAAACACCGGTCTCGAAAGGTGCGCAAACTCTATAACGACAATGTCCTGGCAGGTTTCGCTGGGGCTACGGCCGATGCCTTCACGCTCTTTGAGCGTTTCGAGGAAAAGCTGGAGCAGTACAGCGGAAACATCCAGCGGGCGGCCGTGGAGCTGGCCAAGGATTGGAGAACCGACAAGCTGCTCAGGAGGCTGGAGGCCCTGCTGATCGTGGCTGATAGGGATCATTCCCTCATCATCTCCGGCAATGGGGATGTGGTGGAACCTGACGACGGGATCGTGGCCATAGGCTCTGGTGGTCCCTATGCCCAGGCAGCGGCCAGGGCCCTTTGCCTCCATTCAAATCTGGATGCCAGGGACATCGCTCAAGAGGCGATGCGGATAACCTCTAAGATATGTATTTACACAAACAACCAGATAACAATCGAAGAGCTTTAAAGGAAGAAGGGACAAAGATGGAGCAGCCCTTAACCCCCAAAGAGATCGTGGCCGAACTGGATAAGTACATCATCGGACAAGATGAGGCGAAGAGGTGCGTGGCCATCGCCTTACGAAACCGCTGGCGGCGTCAGCAGGTCCCGAAGGAGCTGCGGGATGAGATCGCCCCGAAAAACATCATCATGATGGGCCCCACAGGGGTAGGCAAGACCGAGATCTCCCGCCGTCTGGCCAAACTCTCCCAGGCCCCCTTTTTAAAGATCGAGGCCTCCAAGTTTACAGAAGTGGGGTATGTGGGACGAGACGTGGAGTCGATGATCAGGGATTTGACGGAGCTGGCCGTCAACATGGTGAGGAGGGAAGAGGAGGAGAGGATACAGGACAAGGCCCGGGAGATGGCCGAGGAGAGGGTCCTGGATCTCCTTCTGCCCCCTTCCCCCAAGAATGCCTCGCCTGCGCTCTCCCTGCCTGGAGCCGTCGAGACCACCGAAGAGCAGTTAGAGGTGGATCACACCCAAAAGACCAGGGAACGATTAAGGGTGCTGCTGCAGGAGGGGAAGCTGGACGAGCGTCTGGTGGAGGTAGAAGTAACCGATAGGGCCCTGCCCGTAGTGGAGATCCTCTCAACAGCGGGCATGGAGGAGATGGACATAAACATCAAGGATATGCTCTCTGGTCTCTTTCCAAAGAAGACCAAGAAGAGGAAGCTCAAGATACCCGAGGCCCTGGATATCCTTGCCGAGGAGGAGGCCCAAAAACTCATCGACATGGACAAGGTAATCAAGCTAGCCATCCAGCGGGTGGAGCAATCGGGAATCATCTTCCTGGATGAGCTCGACAAGATTGCTAGCCGTGAAACGACCTATGGACCTGATGTCTCCCGTGAGGGGGTGCAGAGGGATATTCTTCCCATTGTAGAGGGTACCACGGTGATGACCAAGTACGGGATGGTGCAAACCGACCATATCCTCTTCATCGCTGCCGGTGCCTTTTATGTAGCCAAGCCCTCCGACCTCATCCCCGAGCTCCAAGGTCGCTTCCCCATCAGGGTGGAGCTGGACTCCCTGGGAAAGGAGGAGTTTATCAGGATCTTGACTGAACCCCAAAACGCCCTCATCACCCAATATGTGGAGTTGATGAGGACCGAGAACGTCAAATTGTCGTTCGCCAAGGAGGCCATCGAGGAGATCGCCCAGATCACCGCCCTTATCAACGAAAGGACAGAGAATATCGGGGCTAGGAGGATGTATACCATCATGGAGAAACTCCTGGATGAGGTCTCCTTTAACGCCCCCGAGCTGAGCAGCCAAGAGATGGTCATCGATGCCGACTATGTGAAAAAGAAGCTCGAAGAATTTGTCCAGGATGAGGACTTAAGCAGGTATATCTTGTGATGCAGAGGCTTATCGAAAAGGCCCAGGTGCTGATCGAGGCCCTCCCTTACATCAGGAAGTTCTACCAAAAGACTATGGTGATCAAGTATGGGGGGGCGGCCATGGCTGACGAGGACCTCAAAGAGGGCTTTGCCATGGATATCGTCCTGATGAAGTACGTCGGCCTAAACCCGGTGGTGGTCCATGGCGGCGGTCCCCAAATCGGCCAGGTCCTCCAAAAGATGGGCAAGGACTCCACCTTTGTGCGAGGCCTGAGGGTCACCGACAAAGAGACGATGGATGTGGTGGAGATGGTCCTGGTGGGGAAGGTGAACAAGGATATAGTGGGCCTCATCAACCGTTGTGGGGGAAAGGCGGTGGGGCTCAGCGGAAAGGACGGCGGTCTCATCCAGGCGAAAAAACTCTTCCTCCCCCTACAGGGACAGGGCGAAACCCCCTCGGAGATCGTCGATCTGGGGATGGTGGGAGAGGTGGAGGGGATCAACTCTGATGTCATCAAGACCCTGGACAACAGTAACTTCATCCCTGTCATCGCCCCCGTGGGGGTTGGAAGGAATGGGAAGACTTACAACATCAACGCCGATCTAGTGGCTGGGAAATTGGCAGCCGCCCTGCGGGCGGAAAAACTGATCCTCCTTACCGATGTACCGGGGGTACTGAACAAGGAGGGGGATCTGATACCGAGTCTGAAGGTTGAAGAGGCAAAGGAACTCATCTCACGAGGGGTCATCTCCGAGGGGATGATCCCCAAGATCAACTGCTGCCTGGAGGCCTTAGCAGGAGGTGTTGCCAAGGCCCATATCATCGATGGAAGGGTAAAACATGCCCTCATCTTAGAAACCTTCACCGACACAGGTGTTGGAACGGAGATATGGGCAGAGGGGAGCGCGGATTGAAAGGAGAGGAGTTGATCCAAGAGGAGACAAATTTTTTGCTCAACACATACGCCCGACACCCCATTTTCCTGGTGAGGGGGCAGGGGGCAAAGGTATGGGATAGCAACGGGAGGGAATACCTCGACTTTGTGGGGGGGATAGCGGTATGCAACCTTGGCCACTGTCATCCCAGGGTGGTCCAGGCCTTGGAGGAACAGGCGAGAAGACTCATCCATTGCTCTAACCTCTACTATATTGGACCACAGCTAGATCTGGCCCAGCGCCTCTGTGAGCACTCCTTTGGGGAGAAGGTCTTCTTCTGCAATAGCGGGGCCGAGGCCAATGAGGCGGCCATCAAGCTGGCGCGAAAGTACACCAAGGAGCAATATGGTGGAAAGAAGTATAAGATCATCACCATGGAGGATTCCTTCCACGGAAGGACCATGGGGGCCTTGAGCGCCACAGGGCAGCAGAAGTTGCATAAAGGGTTTGAGCCACTCCTGCCGGGTTTCAAGTATGTACCCTTTGACGACATAGAGGCCGTAAAAGAAGCCATCGGCCCCCAGACTTGCGCCGTTATGGTGGAGCCCATTCAGGGAGAGGGGGGGGTGAACCTCCCCTCCCCCGACTACTTGAAGGGGTTGAGGGAACTCTGTGATCAAAAAAAGATCTTGTTGATCTACGATGAGGTCCAGGTGGGAATGGGCAGGACAGGCAAACTCTTCGCCTATCAACACTATGATACTCCTCCTCACATCATGACGTTGGCCAAATCCCTGGGCAATGGGGTCCCCATAGGGGCCGTAGTGACCACTGAGGAGGTGGCGCAGGCCTTCTCCCCGGGCAGCCACGCCTCCACCTTTGGCGGGAACCCCATGGCCACCAGGGTGGGCTGCGTCGTCCTCGACACCCTCTTGGGGGATGGTATCCTGGAGAACTGTCAGCAGATGGGGGAATACTTTCTAAGGGGGCTCCTTGCCCTGAAGGAGAGGTACGCATTTATCAAAGACGTCCGGGGCAAGGGCCTCATCATCGGGGTCGAACTGGAGTTCGAGGGGAAGGAGATTGTGGGGCGCTGCTTGGAAAAGGGGTTCCTCATCAACTGCACTATGGACAGGGTCCTGCGCTTTGTCCCCCCCCTCATCATCACCCGCAATGAGATCGACCTCTTGCTTGCAGCCCTAGAGGAGATCTTCTCCGAGCGATGAAAAAAGACCTGCTCAGCATTTATGACCTGACGCCAGTGGAGATCGAGGCCATCCTCCAAAAGGCCAAAGAGTTGAAGGGGATATACCTGCAGGGCAAATATTACTGTCCCCTGGCGGGGAAGACCCTCGCCATGATCTTCGAGAAACCATCCACCAGGACCAGGGTATCCTTCGAGGTGGGGATGTATCAATTAGGGGGACACGCCCTCTTCTTGAACCCCCAGGATACCCAGTTGGGTCGGGGGGAAACTATTGCAGATACGGCCCAGGTCTTGTCCAGATATGCGGACGGGATCATGATCAGGACCTTCGCACAAGAGCGGGTCCAAGAGATGGCCCGCTTCGCCTCAGTGCCGGTGATCAATGGCCTGAGCGACCTCCTGCACCCCTGCCAAATCCTGAGCGACATCTTCACCATCTGGGAAAAGCGGGGCCAGTACCGTGGATTGAAGGTGGCCTATGTGGGGGATGGGAACAATGTGGCCAATTCCTGGATAAATGGGGCATTACGGCTCGGCTTCGATCTCTGGCTCGCCTGTCCCCCGGGGTATCAACCCCATCAGGAGATCCTCTCCAGGGCCATGAGGGAAGCCTCATCCAAGATCGTCATCACCCATGATCCGAAAGAGGCTGTGAAGGGCTCCCACGTGATCAACACCGATGCTTGGGCCAGTATGGGCCAGGAGGGCGAGCGCCAGGAGAGGATGAGAGCCTTTCAGGACTATCAGATAAACTCAGACCTCATTCGATGGGCCAGAGAGGATGTACTGGTAATGCACTGCCTGCCTGCCCATCGTGGGGAGGAGATCACCGATGAGGTAATGGATGGACCTCATTCTATCATCTTTGATCAGGCGGAAAATCGCCTCCATGTCCAAAAGGCCATCTTGACCCTATTGATGGGAGAAAAAAGGAAAGATGGGAAAAGGCGTTAAAAAAATAGTATTGGCCTATTCTGGGGGGTTAGACACCTCGGTAATCTTGAAGTGGCTGCAAGAACAATACGAATGTGAGGTGATCGCCTTCTGTGCCGACATCGGCCAGGGGAAAGAGGTGGACCAGGTACGTCAGAAGGCATTGGCCACCGGGGCGAGTAATGTATATGTCGAAGACCTCAGGGAGGAGTTCGTCCGGGATTTCGTCTTTCCCGCTATCAAGGCCAACGCCATCTACGAGGCTGGGTACCTGCTGGGGACCTCCATCGCCCGCCCCCTCATCGCCAAGGGTCAGATGGAGGTGGTCCGCAGGGAGGGGGCCGATGCCGTGGCCCATGGGGCCACGGGTAAAGGAAACGATCAGGTGAGGTTCGAACTCACCTACTACTACTTTGACCCCCACATAAAGGTCATCGCCCCCTGGCGGGAGTGGGGGTTCCGCTCCCGAGAGGCCCTTATCCGCTATGCCCAAAGCCGGGACATCCCCGTACCCGTTACCCACCAGAGACCTTACAGCACCGATAGAAATCTGTTGCACATCAGCTTTGAGGGGGGTATCCTGGAGGACCCTTGGCTGGAACCAGATGAGGAGATGTTTGTGCTCACCAGCTCTCTGCAGCAGGCGCCGGACCAGCCCCATTATTGCGAGATAGACTTTGAGGATGGGGTCCCTGTCCGCATAGATGCGGAAACCCATTCACCTGCCCAACTGCTGGTGCGGCTCAACAAATTAGGGGGTACCCATGGAATTGGCAGGGTGGACATCGTGGAGAACAGGTATGTGGGGATGAAGTCCAGGGGGGTATATGAAACACCTGGGGGAACCATCCTCCACATCGCCCACCGGGCCCTGGAGTCCATCACCATGGATCGGGAGGTGATGCGCCTGCGCGACTCCCTTATACCCAAGATAGCGGAGCTCATCTACTACGGCTATTGGTACTCACCAGAGACGGACCTGCTGATGAAGGTGGTTGACGAGACGCAACATGATGTCACGGGGACCGTCAGGCTGAAGCTCTACAAGGGAAACTGTATGGTGGTCGGACGGAAATCGGACAAGTCCCTCTATCACAGCGGTTTTGCCACCTTCGAGGAGGACGAGGTCTACCAACAAAGGGACGCCGAAGGTTTTATCAAACTCAACGCCCTCAGACTCAGGATAAGGAGGATGTTGGGAAGATGAAAGAGAGGTACAACCCCTATCAGATCGAGGAGAAGTGGCAGAGATATTGGGAACAGGAAAGGCTCTTCCGGGCCCTAGAGGACTCGGGCAGGGAGAAATATTATCTCCTAGAGATGTTCCCCTATCCCTCTGGCAAACTCCACATGGGGCACATCCGGAACTACTCCATCGGGGATGTGGTGGCCAGATATAAGATGATGCGAGGATATAATGTATTGCATCCCATGGGCTGGGATGCCTTCGGGATGCCTGCGGAAAACGCCGCCCTAGAAAACAAAATTCACCCCGCCAAGTGGACCTACGACAACATCTCTTACATGAAGTATCAGCTAAAACGGATGGGTTTCAGCTACGACTGGGGGAGGGAATTGGCTACCTGCGATGTGGACTATTATAAATGGGAGCAATGGATATTCATCAAGATGTATGAACGAGGGCTGGCCTACCGGAAAAAGGCCCTGGTAAACTGGTGCAAGGAGTGCCAGACGGTCCTTGCCAATGAGCAAGTGGAGGGGGGTAGGTGCTGGAGGTGCCACGGTGAGGTGGACAAAAAGGAGCTGGAGGGGTGGTTCTTCCGGATCACCGCCTACGCTGAGGAACTGCTGGAGTCTTGCGACAAACTCCCCGGTTGGCCGGAGAGGGTCATCGCCATGCAGAAGAACTGGATTGGTAAAAGCGTAGGCGTGGAGGTCGACTTTCCCCTGGAAGATGGCAAGGGGGCCATTACCGTCTTCACCACCCGTCAGGACACCCTCTGTGGGGCTACCTTCATGGTCCTGGCGCCGGAACACCCCTTGGTCTTGGAACTCTGTAAGGGAAGGCGTGAAGAGGCTGAGGTTCGGACCTTCGTGGAGAGGGTGAAAAGGCAGGACCTGATCACGCGCACCGCCGAGGAGATGGAGAAGGAGGGGGTCTTCCTGGGGACCTACTGCGTAAACCCCCTGACCGGGAGAAGGATGCCCATCTACACCGGCAACTTCGTCCTGATGGAGTATGGTACCGGGGCCATCATGGCAGTGCCCACCCACGACCAGAGGGATTTCGAGTTCGCCAAAAAATACGGGATACCGATAATCGTAGTGATACAGCCCCCAGGCGAAGAGCTCGACCCGGCCACCATGACCGAGGCCTATACGGACGATGGGGTCATGGTCAATTCCGGTCCCTTTGACGGCATGGGCAACCGTCATGCCATGGAGGCCATCGCCGATTATCTGGAGGAGAAGGGGATCGGCAGGAAGGCCGTGAACTACCGCTTGCGGGACTGGGAGATCTCCCGCCAGAGGTATTGGGGTACCCCCATCCCCATCATCTACTGCGATCGCTGTGGCGTCCAGCCTGTCCCCGAAGAGGATCTGCCTGTGGTCCTCCCCATGGATGTGGAATTGAAGGAGAGCGGAAGGTCTCCGCTACCTGATCTGCGCTCCTTTGTCAAGACCACCTGCCCCCGTTGTCAAGGACCGGCCAGGAGGGAAACAGATACCATGGATACATTCGTGGAGTCCTCGTGGTATTTCTCCCGCTACACCTGTCCGGACTATGACCAAGGGCCCCTTGAGGGGAAGAGGCTGGAATATTGGATGCCCGTCGACCAATACATCGGGGGGATAGAACACGCCATCCTCCATCTCCTCTATGCGAGGTTCTTCACCAAGGTGTTGAGGGACATGGGCATCGTTTCCTTCGATGAACCCTTCACCAACCTCCTCACCCAAGGGATGGTGATCAAGGATGGGGCCAAGATGTCCAAATCGAAGGGGAACATCGTGGACCCTGACGATATGATTGAACAATACGGGGCCGACACTACACGCCTGTTCAGCCTCTTTGCCGCCCCACCAGAAAAGGACCTCGACTGGAAAGAGGAGGGTGTGGAGGGGAGCTATCGGTTCCTCCATCGGGTGTGGCGGCTGGTCTATGAGTTGAGGGACAATCTCTTGGACCAGCCCCATCCCAAGGGGAAAGTAGATCTCCCCAGGGATCTCTGGGAGATGCGCCAAAAGGTGCACAAAACCATCAAAAAGGTGACCGAAGATATCGAGAGGTTCCATTTCAACACCGCCATCGCCGCGGTAATGGAGTTGGTAAACCACATCTATCAGACTAAGGATGAAATAGAGGACACCCCATCGGCCAAATCCGTCTGGCAGGAGACCTTGGAATCCCTGGTGTTGCTCCTTTCCCCCTTCGTCCCCCATATCGCGGAGGAGCTCTGGGAGGCCTTGGGAAAGGAGGATAGCGCCAGAAAGGCCCCCTGGCCAGAGTACGACCCAAAGGCCATCGTCGAGGATGAGATCATCATCGTGGTTCAGGTAAACGGCAAGCTCAGGGATCGGCTCCTCGTCCCCCCCTCTGCCGAAGAGGAACAGATCAAAGACACGGCCTTGGCCAGCCCCAAGGTGAGGCGGCATATCGAGGGGAAGGAGGTCAAAAAGACCATCTTCGTCCCCAAAAAGTTGGTCAATATCGTATGCGCATGAAGACCAAGATCGCCCTTTTTTTGAACGTCATCTTGCTCTCCATGGCCCTTGCCTGTGGTTACCACATTATGGGCAGAGGGGGAGGGTTTCCCGGGGGGGTGACCACCCTGGCCATCTCCCCCTTGGAAAATAAGACCCCGGAACCCAACCTCGATACGATCTTTATATCGGCATTGTGCAAGGAGTTTATCTCACGGAGGGAATTGGAGATCGTGAAGGCCCAAAGGGCAGAGGCCGTCTTACAAGGGGCTATCAGATCCCTCACCACCCACTCCCTGGCCTATGACGAGGAGGCACGGGTGAGGGAGCATCGGGTCACCATCACCCTGGATCTGCGCCTGGTCCGCCAGGAAAATGGTGAGATCCTCTGGCGGGGTGATGGTATAAAGCGTTCTGAGGAATATAAGGCCTCCGATGACGTGATGGTCTACGAGGGGAGAAAAAACAGGGCCATCCGTAAGATCGCTGCTGATCTGGCCGAGGAGGTCTATTTCAGGATACAAGAGAGATTTTAAGTTTAGCCATATGAAGAAATGGCTAAACTTCAATGCAAGATGCATATTTCAAAATGCAAAATTATTAAAAATCTCCTTAACTTTGCAATTTGCATTTTTCAATTTGCAACGCTGTTTAGAATGGTTTAAGGCCCTGAAGACAGACTTTACACACCTAGAAGAAGAACTGGCCGGGGGAAGGACCCGCCCCTTTTATCTCCTCTACGGGGATGAGGGCTACCTGATAGAGAAGGCCGTAGGGGAAATCTTGGCAACCCTGCTGCCCCCACAATTCAGAGAACTCAATTTCAAATCTTGCTATGCCGAGGAGGCCCCTTCACAAGAGGTCATTGGTGCCTGTAACACCCTCCCCTTTTTGGCTCAGCGCAGGGTGGTCCTGGTCAAGGATGCCAATAAGTACAGCCAACACGAGCTAGAGGCCTTCTTCCCTTACCTAAAATCCCCCTCTCCTACTACATCTTTGATCTTCATCGCAGAGGGGATGGCAACGGGATTCCTAAACCTAAGGGAGGTGAAAGAAGGCCTCTTTCATTTGAGGCGGCCTCCTCAGGGTGAGATCCCCCATTGGATCCGCAAGATTGCCAGGGAATTGGGGAAGGAGATATCCCCTGAGGCATCGGAGTACCTCCAGGAGGTTATCGGCAGAGACCTACAAGGGATACAAAACGAACTGTCTAAGGTCTCCCTCTACGTAGGGGATAAGGGGCGAATAGAGTTAGGGGATGTGGAGGGGGTGGTATCCGAATTAAAGGTCACCAGCATCTTTGAGCTCACCAAGGCCATAGGGGAAAGGGACACCAAGAGGGCCCTTCTAAGTCTCGGGAAGATATGGGAAAGCGGAGAACACCATTTGAAGATCTTGGGGATGATCGCTCGGCAGTTCCGTCACCTCCTGATGACGAAGGAAGTCCTGGCAGAAGGTGCAGGAGAAAAAGAGATAAGGAAGAGGCTGGGAGTCTCCAACCCTTATTACCTCAGAGAATTGTCCGTTCAGGCAAGAAGTTTCTCCACTGAGAATCTGCAGAGCACTCTATTGAACCTGTGGGAGACGGACATGAACCTAAAGAGAAGCTCGCTGTCCAGACGGCTTCTCTTGGAGGGGTTGGTCATAAGACTGTGTAAACCTTCATAAAGGTCGTCCTTATTGGGAGTTTCATGGAGTAAGGCCGAAGTAAGGTCGAAGGAGGGATTGTTAGAATAGTAAATCTTTATCGCCCATCAAGACCCTGACCCAACAGAGTTCACCAATCTAGTCAACCGAGAAATCTTGCGTGCCCCGTTCCTCCAGTGGAGCACCCCCTGATTGACCGCCTTGTCGATGAGGGGGATAATATGGGCCAGTGTCTCCTTTGATTTGGCCGCATCCTTTTCCTGAACCGCCTCCCTCACCCTCTTGGTCATGGTCCTAATGGTGGTTTTGATGTGGCGGTTTTTCTTGCGGCGGATGATATTTTGCCTCGTCCTCTTAAGGGCAGATTTGTGGACAGCCAAAGGGTACCTCCTTTTTTCTCTTAACAGGCAGTTGAAAAACACCCCTCTGCCGCGTTTCTCTCATCCTTCGTCGTTGCGGCGTACGTTCAAGTACGCCTCACTCCTCAGGATTTCGAGGGCCTTGCATCTGAACATTTTTGAACAGCCTGCGGAAAATCACTTTTTCAACAAGCTCTTTAAGGATAAATTATTTAACCCTTTTTCCACTTCCTGTCAAGGACTTTCCCACCAATACAGAAAAGGCCAGTTTCCCTCATTAGGAAAACTGGCCCTTCATCTTCTTTGGACTCTATTTAGTACATACCTTCCATGCCGCCGGCACCGGGTGGCATCGGGGGCATTGGCTGCTCCTTCTTGGGTTTTTCAGCCACCATGGCCTCGGTGGTGATCAGCAAGGAGGCAACACTGGAGGCGTTCTGTAGGGCAAACCTGACCACCTTGGTGGGATCAATGATCCCCGCCTTCATCATATCGGTGAACTCCTCCTTTTGTGCATCAAAGCCATAGGCGCCCTTTTCGCTCTTCAGCTTCTCCACTATTACGGAACCCTCCTTGCCGGCGTTTTCCGCGATCTGCCGCAGCGGCTCTTCCAAGGCCCTCTTTACTATGTCCACCCCGATCTGCTGATCAGCCTCGAGCTTGAGCTTCTCCAGGGTGGGGATGGACCTTAGGTAGGCCACCCCACCGCCCGGGACGATCCCCTCCTCCACAGCAGCCCTGGTGGCATTGAGGGCATCCTCCACCCGAGCCTTCTTCTCCTTCATCTCGGTCTCAGTAGCTGCGCCCACATTGATGACCGCCACCCCACCGACCAACTTGGCCAGCCGCTCCTGCAGCTTCTCACGGTCGTAGTCAGAGGTGGTCTCCTCTATCTGGGCCCTGATCTGCTTAACCCTCCCCTCTATCGCATCTCTCGTGCCAGTTCCCTCTACGATGGTGGTATTGTCCTTGTCGATATGGATCTTCTTGGCCTTGCCGAGGTCATCCAGGGTTACGTTCTCCAACTTGATCCCCAGATCCTCGGAGATCATGCGTCCACCAGTGAGTGTAGCGATATCCTCCAACATGGCCTTGCGGCGATCCCCAAAGCCAGGGGCCTTGACAGCGGCGCATTTGAGGGTACCCCTGATCTTGTTCACCACCAGGGTGGCGAGGGCCTCTCCCTCCACGTCCTCGGCTAGGATCAAAAGGGGCTTGCCTATCTTGGCGATCTGCTCCAACAGGGGCAACAGGTCCTTCATGTTGCTGATCTTCTTCTCATTGATCAGGATATAACAGTCCTCTAGATCGACCTCCATCTTCTCCGAGTTGGTGACAAAGTAGGGGGAGAGATAGCCGCGGTCAAACTGCATACCCTCCACCACCTCAAGGGTGGTCTCCATCCCCTTGGCCTCTTCTACGGTAATAACCCCCTCTTTGCCTACCTTGCTCATCGCCTCCGCGATGATCTCCCCGATGGTCTCGTCATTGTTGGCCGAGATGGTACCTACCTGGGCGATCTCCTTTTGCTCTTTGGTGGGGTTACTCATCTTCTCTAGCTCCTCCACCACTGTCTTTACCCCTGCATCGATCCCCCTCTTGACGTCCATGGGGCTGGCCCCAGCGGCCACTACCTTAACCCCCTCGCGATAGATGGCCTGTGCGAGCACAGTGGCGGTAGTGGTCCCATCACCCGCCGCATCGCTGGTCTTGCTGGCCACCTCTTTGACCATCTGGGCACCCATGTTCTCAAATTTATCCTCCAACTCGATCTCCTTGGCCACGGTAACCCCATCCTTGGTAACTGTTGGAGAACCCCAGCTCTTCTCCAAGACCACGTTTCTACCCTTAGGCCCCAAAGTGACCTTCACGGCGTTGGCCAGGACATCAAGCCCGCTCAAGATGGCATCGCGCGCCTTCTGGTTAAACTTTACTTCTTTGGCAGCCATCGTATACTACCTCCTTTGCTCAAATTTAGTCTTTGATGATCCCCAATATGTCGTCTTCACGCATAACAAGGTGTTCCTCACCATCTATCTTTATCTCTGTACCCGCATACTTGCTAAATAATATCTTATCTCCTGCCTTGACGTCCAAGGGGATGACGGTGCCATCTTCTTTTACCCTCCCCTTGCCCACGGCGACGACCTTACCTTCCATCGGCTTTTCTTTGGCAGTATCTGGAATGATAATCCCCCCCTTGGTCTCCTCTTCCTCCTCAAGACGTTTGACCAAGACCCTGTCCTGCAAAGGTATGATCTTCATGGTACAAACCTCCTCCTTTCTTTTTTATTCCATATCCCTGTCAAAAAGGTATAATTTCTAAGTCTCAAAAATCTCTGAAAATATAATTACGTCTCCCCCTTTTGTCAAGGGGGGTCACCAAAAAACCCTCACCCTACAGCTCGAACTCCTCCCCCCTCTTCATCTTCTTGAGCTTGCTCTCCTGCCCAATCTTCTCCCTTTGTTCCTGACACTGGACACAGTACTTTGTAAAGGGAAGGACCTTCAACCGCTCCAGCTTGATGGGTCTGCCACAGTCCTCGCAGTAGCCATAGGTCCCCTCCTCCAATCGATCCAGGGCATCCTCTATATTTCGCAGTCTCTCTATATACATATTCAAGATGGTGTAATCTATATCCCCATCCAGATCGAGCTGGGACAAATCCCCGATGTCCATAGTGGATATAGTGGACATCCTGGGGTCCTCACCCAATTTGGCCCCCATATCCTGGGCGATCTTGTTTAAGATCTCGTTTCGGAGTTCGACGAGCATCTTCCTCAGTTCTCCCTTCCTCTCCTTATCCCCTTTCGACATCCCCATTACGTCTCCTTATCCTTCATGATCTCCCCCAGTCTCTCCCTGGCCTCAGCGATCCCCTCCCTGTCGCCAATCTTCTCAAAGGCCTTGAGGGCAAAGAGATATTTACTCTTCTCCAGGGCCTTCTTTCCCAGCTTCATCCAGGTATCGGGAGAGACCTCCTCTTGCAAGAACTCCATAGCACGGGAGAAGAGAAATAGGTCCCCCTCCTCCAGGGCTATCTCCCGTATGCGCAGAAGTCCCTCTTTATAGCGCGCTTGGCCAAAAAATTCAACCGCATCGTTCGGCCTGCCTTCTTGCAGATAGAGTTCGCCATATTCCTTTAAGGCCTCTACCGGGGGGTTCTGCCCATAAAGGATATCCCTCCTTTTAAGGGGATCGGGTAGCTTGGACATAGGACACTATAGGGCTTCAAAGAAATATTTCTTCAGTGTATCTATAAACTCCTTCTTGATGATGTAGGGTTTGTTCTCAGCGGGATTCAGGGCATATATCCTCCCCTTTATCTGGGGCACCTCCTTGCCCATGTAAAGGGAAACCTCCTTTCCCCCTTTTAAGCAAATTCTTACCTTATAAAGGGGAGGGTCCAGACCCCATAGGTTCAGCTTATCCGCCCCTTTTAACTCATCCTCATACTCTAGGTCTTCTAAATGCCAGAGGAGGGAGGTGGCCTTCCATCCCTCTATCTCACCCTCTGGGATCTTCAACCTCCACTCCTTTCCCTTTTTTGCCAATAAGACCTTCCTTTGGGGGGAGCATACCTCTATCTCCTCCACCTTATCCCTCTCAAAGGAGAGGATCTTTCGGTATTGAAATGCCTTGATCGACTTTTGGAAGATCTCCAAGGAGGACCTAGCCAACAGATAGACCTCCTTCTCCCCCTCCTTGCTGGCGTAGATCCGATCCGCCCTCCCCTGCAGAATCCTCCCGATGATCAGGGTGGTCGGTCTCTCCTCACCCTTCAGCCTTACCTTTACCACCCCCCGGGGGGGACTGAAACCATAGTTCACCTTGTGGCCCGGCCTATAGGGCAAAAATGCCTTTACCTTGATCCCCTTCAGGTCCCAAAGGAAGCCATTCACCTTATTTGGATCTGCCTTGAACCTCTTAGTCTTAGGGGAGCTTATCTCCCACTGGTCAGGACCTACATTCTCGCAGACGACTTCCGCACCCTTATAGCGGAGGGCCAATTTAGTCACCTGGGTGTTGTCAAAGGTGAATATCTTCTTATCACGCCAGTCATAGGCCTCCTTGGGCAAGAGAGAAGCCACCGATATGTCCACCAAGAACACATTCTTGGTCCCGGCCACCTGGGCATAGACCCCTTCTTCCCGCCGGTCGGTCCTTCCGAACCTTATCCCCTTTCTCCCCTCCTCGTCGATCCATACCTCAGCATGTGGGGAAAGGAGGCCGAAGGGTCGGAGGGCCCCAGGGGATTCATCTACAAACTTTTTTACTCGCCCATCTTTGAGCTTTTCCAGCAGAAGCACTATGGCATCTTTATCCGCCTTGGCCACCACAGGAAAGATCATCCTCCACTCCTGCCCTTCCTTCTTGAGGCGGAGCTTATTCCCCCTATAAGTCACCTCCATGCCCTTCACCTTTTGGAGGTCGAAGGAAAGGATTGTCTTATCCCTCAGATCGTACAGTTTCTTGTCAATTTGAAACCAGTGGTGCAGCGATAATAGAAAGACATCTTTCTCCCCTCTTCTCATGGCATATACGGCCGTATGGGCAGGGTTTTCCCCACCTATAAGGACTGCCCCTTCCCTCTCCTCCCCCTTCAAGACTATCTCAGCCCGGGGCGGAGAGAGACCAAAGGCCTTCAACTCCTCCCCCCTTTCTCCGAGCATCCTTTCCTCCTCGGCTTTGAGGAGATCGTCCAGCAGCCTCTCAATGACCTCTTTATCCCCTCGGGCCTTAAGAGGATATCGGATAACCCAATCCTCTCCCTTTCTCCATATCTCATATCCCTTCCCTTTCATCCTGAGAAGGATGTCCCTTACCTCCTCTTTCTTGATGGCGAAGACCTTCCTTGCCCTCTTCTGGGCCTCCTCTCTTTCGCCCAGGAACTTGATTTCATAGAGGTAATAAAAAGCCGCGAGGCCTAATAGGACCACGCCGAAGATTAAGGTCTTTCTCCAGCTCATCTCCTCCACCTGCGCCTGGCCAGGATGAAGACCCCTGCCAATATGACGGCTCCGGGCAGGATCACCACGGCAAGCCAGAAGACCCACCTTACCTGGGAAGGACTAAGTATAATGGGGGTTATGTTAGGGGGCTTGGGGCGGATGGCGATCAGGTCCTCTTCCTCTGCCAGCCAGCTCACGGCGTTTAGGAAGAGGTCACCGTTGCCGGAGATGCCGAAGTAGGTATTGGTAATGAAATCGGAGTCGCCAAAGAGCACAATCCTCGCCTTCTTCCCCTTTCCACCCTTGGCCTCAACCCGTTTGGTGGATACCGCCGCCACAATCAGCGGCCCCTCTTTGTCCCGCCCCTCTTCGAAAGTGGCCTCCCCCTTCTCTAACCTCTCCCTATCTAGTTCGCCCCAACTCTGAGGCCCGGTCTTCGCCAGGGAGGCCACCTCTATACCCCCCGGGGGCTCTCTATCTATGGTGATGGACTGGGCCACCGGGAAGAAGGAGGCATCGCGAAAGTTCCCCGTGATAGGGTGATTCTCATAGAGAGATACCACGGGGGTCAGATAGTCACCGCTTAAGACCCTGCTTAGCTTGTCAATGATAACATCATCCACCAGGTGCAGACCATATCCATCGAGGAATCTTCTCAAATTTTGGCCTGAATAAGGGTCGGCCATGATCAGGAGCTTTCCCCCGCGCTCTACATACTTTTTGATATCCTCTATCTCCAGGGGGAGGAGGTCCTTTTGTGGGCCACCGATGACCAAAACGGCTGCATCTTGAGGGACCCCCTTCTCCCTCAGCAAGAGCAGGGTTTTCACCTTGTAGTTCTGGTCCTCAATAGTTCTCTTGACTAAGCTATAACCACTTCTCTGGACGTCGTCCAGGGCATGCTCCCCATGGCCCTGGAGAAAATAGATGATCTTTCTCCCCTCCCGTGTGGCCCTGATGATGGCGTTAGTAAAGGACTCTTCAGTCAGATCGAAGACCTTCTCCTCTTTACCCCCACACTCTACTACCACGATCCCATAAGAGGTGATCTCGTATTTTTTGGCCTTTCCCGGGTGTCGATCGGGGTCGATAAACTTATATTTAAATCTCTTCGAGAGGTAGGCATACTGCTCTAAGAGATCCTCCGCACCTTTCCTGGCCGCCTCTCCTTCTCGATAAAAGGCGATGGCTTTCACCTCTTCTTTCAACCCTTGAAGGACCTTTACGCTCTGGGGAGAGAGGGTATAACGCTTGGTCTTGGTGAGATCAAACCTTATGTTGTGTCGTGCAGAGAGGGCATTGATGATGACCAGTATCCCCAACAGAAAGATGGTGAGGAGAAAGACATTGGCTCCATATCTGATGGACCGCGGGAAAAGAGATCTCAACTCTATGTCTTTGAATCTCACTTTGTCAACCCCTCCATCTCTTTGATTCTAAGGACCGCATGGTCAAAAAAAGGAAAAAGAAAGAAAAGCTCAAATAATATACCACCCCCTTGACTTCTATCACCCCTTTGGCGAAGCTCCGCAGATGATTCAACAGGGAGAGATGGGCCAGGATATCCCCCAGAAGGGTAGGCACCAAGTCCTTTGACCATCCGAGCCCCCAAAAGAGGAGAATTCCCCCAAAGGTGATCACTGCCGCCACAATCTGGTTCTCGGTAAGGGAAGAGGCAAAGATCCCAAAAGAGATGAAGGCCACTCCCAGCAGAAAAAGTCCCAGGTAACCTGAGATCAAGGGGCCCAACTCAGGCTTGCCAAAGGCTGCAACGATAAGGGGATGAAAGAAATCCAAGCCCAAGATAAGGAGATAGATGGAGAGACAGGCCCCAAACTTCCCCAGCAAGGCCTCAATGTCTCGAACAGGATAGGTCAAAAGGAACTCTATGGTGCCCGCCTTCTTCTCCTCCGAGAAGAGACGCATGGTTAAAAGCGGCACTAAAAAGATAAACACGATGCTGGCGTTGACAAAGATGGGGTATATCACCATCTCAGTGACGTTTAGATGCTCGATCATATAGGGATTGCTCTGGGCTTGGAGGCTCAATATGCCATAGTAGATGATATTGTTGTAAAAGAAATAGCCGGTGATCACCAAAAAACCCGTGCAGACCACATAGGCTATGGGGGAGACAAAATAGCTCCTTAGCTCCTTTTTCCACACCGCCCAGACCCTCTTCATTTCTCCTCCTCCGTCACTAGTTGGACAAAGACATCCTCTAGGCTGATCCCCATCAGCCGGAGTTCCAACAACCCCCACCCCTGATCTATCACCTCTCTTGCCAACTCCCTCCTGATATCCTTTTCGCTTTCGATCAAATAACTCCCCACTCTGGCAGCGTCCCCCCCCTTAAACTCCACCTTCAGTACACCGGGGATCCCCTTCAGCCCCGAGATAACCTTCTTCTTGGGCCCTTCCACCTGCAGGGAGATCTTGGAAGATCCCTGGAGTTGGGAGGTGAGGTTCTCCGGCCTATCCTCCGCTACCACCCTTCCCTCATTGATGATCACCACCCTCTCGCAGGTCATGCTCACCTCGGGCAGGATATGAGTACTGAGGATCACCGTCTTCTCCCCCGCAAGGCCCTTGATCATCTCCCGAATCTCCACGATCTGTTTGGGATCCAGACCTAAAGTTGGCTCATCCAAGACCAAGACCTCGGGGTCGGCCACCAAGGCTTGGGCGATACCCACCCTCTGTCTATAACCCTTGGAGAGGTTGCCTATATACCTATGGGCCACCTCTGTGACGCCACAATGCTCCATAATTTCCCCGATCCTCCCTTTCCTCTCCTTTTTGGCCACCCCCTTCACCTCGGCCACGAATAAGAGATAGGTCTCAACCGGTATATCGGTATAAAGAGGGACATTTTCCGGGAGGTAGCCAATCTTCTTTTTTACCTCCACCGGATCTTCCCATACATCATACCCCGCCACACTGACCCTGCCTTCAGAGGCAGGGATAAAACAGGTGAGAATCCTCATGGTAGTCGTCTTACCCGCCCCATTGGGTCCCAAAAAACCGAGGATCTCCCCCTTTTGCACCCGAAAGGTAACATCCTTTAACGCAGGCAAGTTGCCGTAATATTTGGTCAGACCCTCTACTTCTATCATCCACCCACCTCCGTGACCAGAGACCCCCTTTTGCCCAAGATCCTGCCCCATCCCCTTCCCTTCCCCATCCTCTCCAGAAACTTTATGCTTTCCTCAATGTCTCCCTTTCGGCGCATGCTCAAGATCAGAGGAAGGCGCTTGCCCAACCTTTGGATCTGCTCTCCAACACCCCTCAAGTCGAGATTTCCCTTCCCCAAGGGGAGATGCTCATCAACTCCCCCTCGGTTGTCATGGAGGTGAAAGAGGAGGATATATTCGGCCAAGGACCTTATATACTCCCGCAGGTCTAAACCCCAGGTGTGGGCATGTCCTAAATCGAGTAGGGCCCCCAGGTGAGGAGACCCCAATCTCTTCAAGATGTACAGGTGTTCCTGGGGGTTGGCGACCAATCGATGAGCCCTCCCCCGCGGACTGTTCTCTATGGCAAGCATCACCCCCATGCGGCCCGCCATCCTCGCCATCACGTTGAGACTGGTCAGGAGATTGATCCGGGAGTTCTTCAGATACGCCGGGGGGTAATCCTTGGGGAGCCTACCGGGGTGGATGATCACTATCTTTGCACCAATCTTCGCGGCGAACCTTATGGACTCGACCGTCTGACGGATGGATGCCCTTCTGATCAATGGGTTCAGGCTGGCCAGGTTGATGTCGTAGACGGCACTATGGATGACGGGCTCCAGAGAAAGGGAGACGAGCTTTTTCCCTATGCTCTCCGATTCTTTTTTGCCTATGTCCTGGGGTAAGGCATAAGGCCTTTCACTCCTTATCTCCACATACTTTAACCTGAGGGAGGCAGCGAGGGCCATAAACCCTTCCAACCCCTCCTCCATAAGGGGGAAGGTGGCGATCCCCAAATTTTCTCTGGACCACAATCTCTCCATAAACTCCCTTTCGGGACCCCGGTAAAGTGAAGTAAAAAGGTGGGGGGAAGTTCTCTCCCCCACCAGAGAGTTCTTAATCCTTTCTCCCCCATTTACCACGTCAACCCACAGGCGCGGATCTAAGGGCTACACTCATTTTTGCCCGGCTGGGTCAAAGCCCTAGGCCACTCGGGTAACTAAGGTCCCTTCCTTTATTTCCTCCCCCACCTTCATCTCCCCCTCAAGCAGGAATTCCTCGATCAACATCCTCGCCTCCTTCTCATCCATCTGAATCGGGGGATGCTTCATTGAATAGGCGGATATGGGAATTAAGACTCCCTTTTCACCCCGTTCCCTAGCGATCTTGCAGTAACGGATGGCATCAATGGTCATACCTCCGCTGTTGGGGGAATCCTCTACAGAGAGGCGAAGTTCAATGCTCAACGGTACACCAGCAAACCCTGCCCCCTCCATGCGGATGAAACATACCTTATTATCATTCTGCCAAGGTATATAATCACTGGGGCCGATATGAATATTTTCATCATCCAAGGGGATGTCCAACTGCGATTGCACCGCTTCGGTCTTGGATATCTTCTTGGATATCAGACGACTACGGCTAAGCATATTGAGGAAGTCTGTGTTCCCACCCACGTTCAACTGGTACGTCCTTTCTAATTTCACCCCTCGTTCTTCAAAGAGCCTCGTTATGGTGCGATGTAACACCGTCGCCCCTAACTGAGACTTGACATCATCGCCGATAATAGGAATCCCTCTCTCCTCAAACCGCTTGGCCCAATTCGGGTCAGAGGCGATAAAGACAGGCATACAATTGATCAGACTTACCCCTGTCTCCAGACAGCACTCGGCATAAAATCTAGTGGCCTTCTCTGACCCCACAGGCATATAGTTCATCAATATCTCAGTCCCTGACTCTTGCAGGACCTTAACCACATCACATGGCCTCTCATCTGCTAGCACAAAGGTCCTGTGCTCTGGATAATCTTTCATATGTTCGGAAAACCCATCTAACACCGGCCCCATCTGCACGATCACTTGGCTGGGAGGCATGTCAGCCCAGATAACCTTGGTACAATTGGGAGGAGCAAAGATCGTTTCATGAAGGGGTCTACCCACCTTCCTCTCATCTATATCAAACGCTGCGACAACCTCTATGTCACCTGGCAGATATCCCCCCACCTCCCAGTGCATCAACCCCAGGGGGTTGGCCTCCTCGCTATGTCTATAATATTCAATCCCTTGAATTAGGGAACTAGCACAGTTGCCCACCCCCGCAATGGCCACTCTGATCTTTCCCTCCACTTTTAACACCCCCTTTTTATTAAAAGAATAAATGAATATAAAAGAAGTATTCCTTTTCAAAGAAACTTGAATAAAATAATCCCCATCTCTACTCTTGTCAAGGTCAAATTTAGCAGGTTCACCTCCTCCCCAGCCCACATAAGATACAGGATTCAAGGGGTTTGTCTTTCACTAGAATCCTGGACCCCTAGACCCCCTATGAGATGAATCTTTGGACCCTTTTTTAATGACTTTCTTATAAAATCAGTCAGTATCTTGGGTATCGTGAAGGGGGTTGACAAAGAAATTTTTGCTTTAAAAGTTTAATGTACCCTGCTATAATTCACCATGGAGATACTTCACGGTAAATTTGGGCCTTTATAAGATTTCTGCTCTTAAGGGTTTTCAACCTTTAGAATCCTTGAATTCTGTATTTTATATAGGCAGGGTGAGGGGAAAACCCCAGGAGGGTCTGATAAATAGGGCCGTTAACTCAGTAGGTAGAGTATCTGCCTTTTAAGCAGAGAGTCGCTGGTTCGAATCCAGCACGGCCCACCAAATTTTGTCTTTAAGGGTCCCCATCGTCTAGCCTGGCCCAGGACACCGGCCTTTCACGCCGGCAACAGGGGTTCAAATCCCCTTGGGGACGCCAATTATTTTATAGTTAGTTCACTCCGCTAGGCAGGTTGAAAAACTATACCAAAAAAATGAACCAAAAGTTTATCTTAAGAGGAAACAGTATGCTGCCATTTTTTAGGCCCGGTGATCTTCTGGTAATAAACTCCATATCACCTCGTATTATCAAAAAATATCTTTTGACTTTATTAACAACAATGTATATACTTAGTATAAACATCAATTTTAAAGGAGAAGGGGATGCTAACCAAAGTACAAAAATGGGGTAATAGTCAAGGTTTGAGATTTCCAAAGACTATCCTTGAGGAAAGTCAAATCAATGTGGGTGACGAAGTGAATGTTACTGTTCAAGATGGAAAAATCATCGTAGAAGCAGTGAATAAGCTGCGAAATACCTACGATCTCAAAGAACTGGTATCAAAAATACCAAAGGATTATCGAACTGAAGAAGTTGATTGGGGTCCTCCTGTTGGAAAGGAAGAATGGTAAATGCCTAATTATACTCCCGAAAAGGGGGATTTTATTATAGTAACTTTTTATCCCCAGTTGGGTCATGAACAAAAGGGCAGACGACCTGCATTGGTAATAAGTAATACCCTGTTTAATAAGCACACAGGTCTTGCCATTGTGTGTCCAATCACGAATACCTACCGGAACTTCCCATTCCACGTGAAGATACCCGATCAGCCATCACTAACCGGGTATATTATGGTTGAACAAGTCAAATCTATTGATTTCGTAAGCCGAAAAGTCAAATATGTTGAGAAAGCACCTTTAAAAATATTAAATGAGGTTCTCGGTATTTTGGATGCCTGCATATACTAGGGTGCCTAACAACCGTTTTGTAATCAGTAGGTTGAGAGTTCGACCCTCCCCGCCGGCTCCAGTGATTTCAAAGTGATCCAGATAGTAAAACCTAGTTAGCCAGATCCTCACGCCGAAGCACAAGATCATAAGGCTTCTGGCATTCGAAAAGACCCTTCTCTGGCCACCAACACGCCACCGTCCGCCTCCCGCAGACGTACTTGACCAAGGGACCCTTCTCAGTAATCAGGCATACCTTCACCATAGATGGCTGCCACACTCGGGCGACAAAGCCGCTTTTTCGCAACCAGCGATAAGGCCTGCGTACCACGCACTTGATCAATCTCCAGACAGGTTGTCGGGCGTGAAAGATCTGGGAGCGTAGCAGACCCAATCGTCCGCCACGCACTGGTAGCATTTTGCCATCACGCTCGATGTGCGTCACCCGCCCCAACAGGTTGTCTGCGGTCACTAAGGTTGTGTCGGCGCAGGGGTTATTATCACCACGCGTGACCAGCCCACCCGGCACCACAGCCAACACCCGGTGCACCAGCTCATCCGCTTCGCCCTGATGATTAGTCCCCCTATACATTACGACGTCACCAAGACGGACGTCAATCAGGGATACAGGTGCCACCCTTAGGCAATCGCCGAGGCAAAAGGTACCCCCCATACTGCGACCACGGTAGAAGCGGATGTTATCCTTATCCGGTATTAATCTCACTATCCCTGTATCCGTTAGTATACAAGAGGCGAATAAGATGTTGAACAGTCTCAAGATCGCCTTTCTTCAGCAACTCCCTGATCCCAACTAACACCTTATGGTAATAGTAGATATAACAAGACTTCTTATGTTTGCGTAGTTCTTCCGGAAGGGCATCGTTGCTGAATATCTTGTTCAGCATTCTAAGGCCTTCGGTGGTCTGCTCAATAGGCCCCCATCTGTGCGTTAGATTGTCGGCATGCAATCGCCAGGCAGCATGAGGGTAGTTGGAATAATAAAGGGGGTATCTCGACGCCAAGCGGAGAAATAGATCGTTGTCAGCACTAGGACCGGCAACCTCGTCGTAGTAGCCAACTTCCTCCAGGATTTCTCGTCGGGCAATGTACCCTGGTCCTAATCCATCCAATTTGGCTACGCAGAGGAACGCTTCGTTACGGCTATATTCCCCCGTCTCGGCAAGGCGTGACACAACATCGAGCGTTTGATCTTTGTCATCAATTATGCGAAACGCTGTTGCCACCCAGCCAACGTGTGGATGCTTCTCCAACACGTGAACCGCAAATGTAAGCCAAAACGGACCGTAGAGGTCGTCGTGGTTCAGCAGTCCAACAAATTCTCCCGATGCCTTTTCCAAGACGCGGTTCCAATTCTTGGGCACCCCCAAATTACTTTCATTCTGGAAGAAGCAAACCCTTCTATTGCTAAAGGACTCGACGATTTCTCTCGTTTTATCCGTAGAAACATCGTCGTTGATGATGATCTCCAGATTTGAGTATGTAGAATCCAGAACGCTCCTTATCGTTTCCCCAATGTACCTGGAAGCATTGTAGGATGGTATACAAACGCTCACCAGGGCTTTACCGCTGCTAGACATCTTCATGGACTAAATCTCTAAAAGAGGAAAACGAACGGAACGAGATTCCTCGCTCGCTCCGCTCACTCAGAATGACACAAAATGCCATCTATCTCGCCATAGCGGCGTCAATGACATCCCAGTCCACGTAATCCTTCGGGAAGCGCATCCGATACACGGGGGCCTGGTAACAGATATCGTAGAGGATTTCAAAGGCCCGTGTCCTGAGGCTTCTAGGAAGGAAAAGGCGGCCCTGATGCTCGTACCACAAGTATTCCAGTGCGTCCACCGGTTTTAAAGGGATCAATTTAAAATGCTCCGCCTGTTCCAGTAGGAAGAGCCCTCCTAACCTAGCCTGTTTAGGACCGTTCGTGTACAATCCCCAAGGAGTGCTATATACAATGACTGCATCACCCCCTTTCTTGAGGATGTTCTGATCGTCACATAAGATAGTAGTCCCAGCGGTCGAATGTCTCACTACCGTGGTTTTTCCTCCCCCGTCTGGCGCCAGGAACAAAGCCGCTGCGTCGTTGAGAATCAAACCAGAACTGTGCATCATTGCCGCCGAGAAAGCGGGCAGAAAGGATGCAAATATACTGGGTCCTACACGGCCCTTAGCAAGAAACTCCCCCAAATCAGGAGTGTAGAAAGCATCCAGTTCGCGCTGGGCAAAATCAAAAATTGTCACCGAGGAGGAGCGCAATTCATCTCTTTTTAGCGGGAGCTGGGCTGACAGATGGCAGCCCTTTGGTAGGGGCCTCCACGAGATTATCACTCAGCTCAGGAAAGGTGTCCGAGATTCCGTCGTGTTCACTCATCTGCTTGATGAAGTCGGGGGTATAGATCGGGCCCCTGTTTATCCCAGGGCAGTTCTCTGCCTCCTTTTCCCAACGCTTCGGTGAGGAGACGACTGAGCGCCAGAATGGCCACGTCCGGCATTGTCGAGGACGGTCAGTGTACACCGTGCACCCATGTATATTATCAAAGAAGATGCAGTCCCTGTTCGGCTTCTCGATAAGGCTGATGTCTCCACCTCGCAGGGGGCGAGTGTATTGTTTCCGAAACTCGGCCTCAGGGAAACCGAGACGTTGCGAGAGCGCCGCAATCTCCTCATCGGTGACGCGAACCGTACCGGAAAATCCGCTGCAGCAGTTCCCGCACCGCATGCACTCGAAGTGAAGTCCGTTTTTGTACCAGGGCTCGCTACCCATAAAATAACGCCCTCATTTCATTGCTGATGTCAGGGCCTGTTCACCTCCTGCCGCCTGATAAAATATTCGACGTCCGATGGTGCTTTGAAGTTGAAATGAAACCCTTTCCTTATTAACTAATTTATCATGGTACCCATCCCCGGGCAATAAAAAGGCCCCTTGGGGGGCTGGAAGGTAGAGGGATTACAGAGGAGGACAAACTGATTAAGCAAGAATTGCGGAGGGCAATCAAAGATTAATGTTAATGCCTTTGCAAAAGTCACAAATAAAGATATAATCCCTTCTTGTTCTAGTAACCACTTGAAAATTGACTCAAAAAATCTGAAAAGACAACGAAGGCTTTTGTACTTTCATTCGTATCAGTTCATGTAAGCATGCTTGCAAACTTTGAAAACATAACGGAGGATAGAATAATGAAAAAAAAGATAATAATTGCGGTATTGATAGTAGGGGTGTCTGTGTGTTCAATAGCTTATGCCTTCAATGGTCACCGCTCACATGGTCGCGTTCACAAACCACCACATGAAATTTTATCTCAGCTTCCGGAAGATAAAGAGATGTTGTTCCATCGCACCATACGGGAAGCCAGGGAGGAAACAAAGAACATGAGGGAGCAAATTGAAAAACTCCGTGCGGAAATAAAAGATATACTCACCGCACCTGAGTTTGATAAAACTCTGTTCCTTAAAAAGACGAAACAAGTACATAAACTGCATGAAAAGATGCGCGAAGCGAGGGAAAAAGCAATTGTGAAGCTGGCAACACAGTTTACGCAGGAAGAGCGAACCCTATTGGCGGAACTGATTCCACCCGGACCCGGTGGTCATCACGGCAGACGGCTCGCCCGTTGACCTCAAGCGGCAAATATGTAAGAGATATATGCTTGTGAGGGTGTATGCATCACCCTCACAAGCATCATGTTTCTGTTGGCAGAATATGACAGCGGAAGAGAGCAGCACCGTCGATACGCATTTTCCCGATCTCGATGATGAGTCGCTACTCCATCATATACAGCAAGGAAGGCATGGAGCCTTCGCAGCGCTTGTCAATCGTCACGCGAAGCAATTTTACCGCATCACGTATCGGCTTGTATTTGACAAAAATGATGCAGAGGATATTGTTCAGGAGGCGTTCCTCAAGCTATGGCACAGACCGGAGCTTTGGAATCAAGGCAGAAAGGCTCAATTCACCACGTGGTTTTACAAGGTCGTCACCAATCTCTGTTTGGATCACAACAAGAAACAACGGCCAGTAACCATGCCCGAAGACAGAGAGCTCATAGATAACCAGCCAGGACAGGAGGTATTAGTACATCAAAAACAACAACAGGCGCTGCTTGATCGTTTCATAGGGGAGCTTCCGATACGGCAGCAACTGGCACTTAACCTCTGTTTTTACGAAGGATTAAGCAATGAAGAAGCAGCCGAGATCATTGGCGTCAAGGTGAAGGCATTGCAATCCCTTCTCATGCGCGCCAAAACGAATTTGAAGGAAAAAGTTAAACACTATGTAGACCGAGGATTACTATGACAATGGATGGTAAGCAGTTCAAAAAGTACCTGCTGGTGTATGGTGCTGATGTGCACCAGTGGCCAGAAGATATACGAGGGGCAGCGTTAGAGGCACTGGCAGACTCTTCTGAGCTTCGGGCACTACGAGCGGATCAAGAACAGTTTGAGAGCGTTCTCAAGAGCAGAAGCTATAAAGAACCACGAAGTACGTTGGCACAGCGAATTATCTCAGCCTCGTTGCGAGACCAAAAGAGCACATCGCAGAGTCTCGGCACAGTCTTCTCAGAGCTCCTTGCGGGATTCGGTCTGCGGAGATGGGCACTGACCGTGATTGCTGTCCTGATCATCGGATTTATTATAGGGTTTGTAAATCCTATGGGGTCGTTAGTGGCCGAAGACCCGCAAACAAATTTACAAGAATTTCTCTACTATGAAGGAGAGGTGCTGTGAGTAACAAGACGAAAATGCTGATCATTGGCTCCCTGCTCCTCAATGCATTGCTTGTCGGCGTTATCATCGGGAATATATCCCATCGCGTAGGTGGGGAACGTTTTTTTCGACGGCATGGACGTGAGTTTGCAGTGAAGCTGCCCCCCGATAAACAGGAGCTGTTTTTCACCACAATGAAACGGGTGCATGGGGAGAATCGTGGCAACTACAGACAAATGAGAGAAGCGCGACAGAGGACCCTCCTGATCTTGACCGCACCCGAATTTGATGAAGCCGCGTATCAAAGTGAAGTCGCAAAACTGCACCAGCTCCGTTGTCGAATGATGCAGCGATTGGCAGATGCGACTACAGAATTGGCCAAGCAATTTAATCAGGAGGAACGGAAGGCGCTCGCTGACCATCTCATGCACCCCCCACCACCCCTAGAAGCCGGACCTCCACATCGGAAAGGTCCTTTAAAACGCAGTAGGGTCACTCCGTAAGAAGCGCTGCAAGGACCTCTTGAGCAGGAATAATGAAAGATGACCCCCAGCTTCTCCCATTAAAACGCATTGATTTTGCAGTAAGACAAAAATAGGTCATGACCCTTTAATGGTTGATAAAAATCTTTTTAGTCATAAGTTCCTTAAAAGACCAAGTGTGGTCTGTTAAGCCTGCGGCAATGGCTGGTGTTCTATGTTGCCATTTTCGCAAACCATTATCACTGTGCGGAATACAAAGCTTCAATCCATGATGAGGCCGAACAAGGTTAAAATACGATTGATAAAGGGTCATCTGGGCCTTCAATCCCTCA
>JAFDHG010000020.1 GCA_019308925.1 Deltaproteobacteria bacterium | reverse complement strand
GCAACTTTACCTTTTGAGGTTGTTTCTGACTTTGCTAAGATTGAATTATATGAAGTGCAGATTATATGAATTGGCCTTGTGAATCGGAGTTTTTCAACAGACTGTAAAGATTTGCCCCCAAATTTTGCCCCTGTATAACTTTGTATCCTCTTGCAACATATGAACCTGATACTCAATGACATAAGAGACATAGAGTTTAACCGGATAGAATACAACAAAGAAAGCGATGATTATTTCGAGATAATTGAGGGGAAAATTCCGGTTTTGCTCTCAGCCCCTCATGGCGCTAAGCACTTAAGAAATGGAGTCTGGAAGGGAGAGGATGGATATACTTCGTCAACGGCTATAAAGCTCGGAGAGCTTACAGGCGCTCACGTCATATTTGTAAAGAACAAGACAAGAGAAGATTCAAACTATTTAACCAACACAAGATATAAGGATGTTATAAGAAAGTTCGTGGATGGAAAAGGGATAAAATTCCTCGCAGATCTTCACGGAGCAGACATTACGAGGAATTACAAGATTAATGTCGGAATAATAGATAAAGATAACATGGAAGAGTGCTCATGCCCCAGGCTAAAGCCTACAATTGAAGAATCACTCCGAGCTATCCAGGACCCTTTGTTTAATCTTGATAGGTTTACAGCTGGCAGCTCGGGAACAGTGACTTACTTCGCCAAGCATACCTGCGGCATCGAAGCAGCACAGTTTGAAATCAACGCAAGATATAGAATAATAGAAAGAAAACCGGACAGATCTAAAGCTATGAATAGGGAGGAACCTGATTTTATGGCTGAGGAAAAGAACGTTCTCGAACTCTTAAGATGTCTGAAAGAAATGGTTTTAAGAATCAAAGGGAAAATTGAAGAAGCTCCTGTCCCCTCTAGGCCTTTTTTTGAGTGAGAGTTTTTAACTCTTTTCCAAGGGGAGAAAAGAGGGTCCGCCCTTGGCATTTGACAAATCATTCTATGGGGTCTATGGGGTCTTTTTAACAGAAAGGATATAGATATGTGCAAGTCTGGTTACCAAATCAGTTTTGTAGGGGCGAGCCATGGGTTATCCAAAGACATGCGGTATCTGTATTAAAGAAAAGATAAATGCCGAGCTTCAACCCCCTTTCCTCAATGGTCTCGTTGTGGTCCCAGGATAACCCGGGCAATACAGCCAGTTTTTTGGAGGGGAAACAATGAATGAAGATCTTTTACATTTTTTTATTTCGAACTATGGACGAGGCCATGTGGTTCTCGTTGGCGCTTCCGATTTGATCGGAGAGGCCATTCGGGTTGGCCAGTGTAAACTAACACCTAATGGCGGGCCATCGCTGTGGTCGCATACGTTTATCATCGGAGAAATGCGTCCAGATCAGCGCGGCCCGGGTCACACGACAGGTCGCAGTCCATATCTCTTCGAAAGCGATATACATATCGATCCACGCCGCGCGCAGCTTCGGAATGGGGCTCAGGAGAACTGGATTGGGAAGTGGTGTCGGGATGACATTGAACACGCAGCGATCCTCAATTTTGATCTCAGCAGATCCGAACAAGATACCGTTCTAGGCACAGCCTTACAACTCTGCGATGAGCAGCTGCAGTATCCAATTCTAGAACTGGTGGGTACATGGTTGGCGATCGTCACGAGACGGGTGTGGGCACCGAATCCTTTCGATGATCCGCATGCGATGTATTGCAGCGCTTTTGTGCGGTATTGCTACCAGCAGACTGGACGAGATTTCTTGGGTGATGAGATAGCGCTATCAAATACCGCGCCTGAGCATATAGCACAGAGCGGGCCGTTTCAAGCTGAGTGGCATAAATGACATCTGTTTTGGTGCAAATCCCTATGTAGAATTTCGGGGTCTTAACAGGTTGTTGCCCAAACCCAAATTTGACAATAAACGCGCTTTATCTTGATTTGGTATTGCAGTAAAATCAATAAGTTAATTTATCTCTTTGATAACAAATTTTTCTTAAACAGTATCCCTCAACTATTTTGAAGGATTGTGCGGGTAGGTACTTATTTTTTCGCCGCCATTTGATAGAGGCTGATGGCGATGACAAGCAGAAGGCAGATCCCGCTAAAGCGCAGATAGCTCAGGGGGAGAAGGCCCCATACGACAAACTCGACGAGCTTGGCGATGACCCCCATTATTAAACTGGCCAACCCTAAGGCCAGAAATATCTTGCACAAAAAGGAATAGATCCACCCCATTTTATCCCCTCCTTTTTTAAGTTAACCCTTGTCTTAAAGACCAATGCTTATCCAGGATATATCACCTGAGACAATATGGCAAGCCCTTTTTCCCTTTTGACTGCTTTGAAGATTACTGGCCGGGAGAGATCAGAAATCTATTGACAAGGAGGGGCATTTCGTTTATATCTAATTGTGAAAATTTTTACTATCTTTCGGTTCGTTTTTAAAAATTATCTTAATGAAAGGAGCATGACAAAATGGGAGAGGTAGTGATAGTCAGCGGTGTAAGGACTCCCATAGGGAGTTTTGGAGGCAGCCTTAGGGGCACGCCGGTGGTGGAACTGGGGAGCTTGGTGATCAAAGAGGTCCTGAAGAGGGCTGGCTTGCGCCCTGAGATAGGTCCTGAGATGATGGATTTTGGACCGGAGGCCCTCAAGGGTGAGGGGATGACGGAGTTAGAGAAGAGATGTTACGATTGGGATGAGTCCCTGCGGCCCGTTCAGGTGGATGAGGTGATTATGGGGAATGTACTGCAGGGGGGACAGGGGCAGAACACCGCTCGTCAGGCGACCATATACGCGGGACTGCCCAAAGAGACCAATGCCTACACAATTAACAAGGTGTGTGCCTCAGGCCTTAAGGCCATTACTGTCGGGTCCCAGGCCATAAGCCTGGGTCAGGCGGAGATTATAGTGGCTGGCGGCATGGAGAATATGAGCCATACCCCCTATGTTCTGCCCAAGGCGAGGTGGGGGTACAGGATGGATGTCTCATCCAAGGGGGAGTTCATCGACCTGATGGTCTATGATGGTCTTTGGGAGATATTCTACGGTTATCACATGGGGTATACGGCGGAGAACATCGCCGCAAAATATGGGATCAGCAGACAGGAGCAGGATGAACTGGGCCTTTTGAGCCATCAAAGGGCCAGGGCGGCCATCACAGAGGGGATCTTTCAGGAGGAGATCGTACCGGTCCAGATCCCCCAGAGGAAGAAAGAGCCCCTTATCTTCGACACTGATGAACGTCCCATGGACACCAGCCTGGAGAAGATGGCCAAGCTCCCTACAGTCTTCAAGAAGGATGGGACGGTTACTGCTGGGAATGCCTCGGGGATCAACGATGCTGCAGCAGCCGTGGTCATTATGTCGAAAGAGAAAGCGCAGGAACTGGGCCTGAAGCCCCTGGCCACCATCAAGGCCTTTGCCTCCGGTGCAGTGGATCCCGCCTACATGGGGTTGGGGCCCATCCCGGCGGTCAAAAAGGTCCTCAAGGCCACCGGATTGAAGATCGGGGATATAGATGTGGTGGAGCTCAACGAGGCCTTTGCCTCCCAGGCCATCGCCTGCATCCGAGAAATGGGGCTCGATATGGAGCGGACCAATATCCACGGCAGCGGTATCTCCCTGGGCCACCCCATCGGTTGCACCGGGGCCAGGGTCACGGTAACCCTCATCAATGAGATGCGACGCAGGGGGGCACAATATGGTCTGTGCACCATGTGCATTGGAGGCGGACAGGGAATGGCCATGATCGTGGAGAAATAGGAGGATAGCAAATGGGCTACAAGAATCTGGTCTTGGAGGTAGAAGAAGGGATCGCCCTGTTGAAGATCAATCGCCCCAAGGTCCTCAACGCCCTCAATCGGGAGACCCTTTTAGAGCTTCAACAGGCCCTGAAGGAGGTCCAGGGGAGGGCAGATGTGCAGGTAGTTATCCTCACCGGCGAGGGTGAAAAGTCCTTTGTGGCCGGTGCCGACATAGCGGAGATGAAGGATATGACCCCTGTGGAGGCCCGCGCCTTTTCCCGATTAGGGCACGCCGCCCTGGGGATGATTGAGAACCTCAAAAGGCCTATCATTGCCGCGGTGAACGGCTATGCTTTGGGAGGAGGGATGGAGATCGCCCTGGCTTGTGACTTCATCTATGCCTCGGAGAAGGCCAAACTAGGTGTGCCGGAGGTGACCTTGGGCATCTTCCCAGGATTCGGCGCCACCCAGAGGCTTCCCCGGTTGATCGGTAAGGGGAGGGCGAAGGAGTTGATCTTCACGGGGGAGATGGTTGATGCCCAGAAGGCCTATAGCTTGGGGATCGTCAACAAGGTCTTTCCCCACGATACATTCCTGGAGGAGGTCAAAAAGACCGCTCGTAAAATAGCCCACAATGGACCGGTGGCCGTGAGCATGGCCAAAGAATCGGTGAATGCCGGCTATGACCTGGGTACAGAGGAAGGGGAAGCCATCGAGATAACTACATGGGCCAATTGCTTTGCTACCTATGATCAGAAGGAAGGGATGGGGGCCTTTCTGGATAAGAAAAAGCCCCAATTCAGGGGTGAATAAATCCTCAGAGCCTGGAATTCATCCCCTGAGCGTTTAAAGGTTCTCAAGAGCGACATTTTATCCGGGCAGTTCTTCTATAACTACGTTTGATTTCTTGAATTGCCCTTTTCTCCATATGTTCAGTTCTACCCTGGTATTTACCGGGGTTGTGGCCACCAGGTTTCTCAATTCCATTGCCTCCTCGATCTTTTCATCACCGTAGCTCAAGACGATGTCCCCCCTCCTCAAACCTGCCTTGGCAGCAGGGCTGCGGGGTTGGATCTCTACGATGAGGGCACCCCCTGGTTTTTGAAGACCGAATTCTGCGGCTATCTGAGGGGTAATCTCCTGCACCGAAACCCCTAGCCACCCCCTGATTACCCTTCCATGTTCAATGATCCCCTCCATCACGGCCTTGGCTATGTTGGAGGGGATGGCGAACCCTATCCCCTGATATCCCCCGGTGCGGGAGATGATGGCCGTGTTTATACCGATCAGATCCCCCTCTATATTTACCAAGGCCCCTCCTGAGTTTCCGGGGTTGATGGCGGCATCGGTCTGAATGAAGTCCTCATAATCGACGATGCCCACATTGCTCCTGCCCTTGGCGCTGATGATCCCCATGGTGACGGTTTGTCCTATGCCGAAGGGATTGCCGATGGCCAGCACGATATCTCCCACCCGGGCATTGTCGGAATCCCCTAGGGGGATGAAATGGAGATCCTTGCCGTCTATCTTCAGGATGGCCACGTCCGTTTTCGGATCGGTACCAACGATCCTGGCCTCAAACTCCCTCTTGTCAGCAAGGCTCACCTTTATCTGGGTGGCCTTAGAGATTACATGATTGTTGGTGATGATATAGCCGTCCTGGGTGATGATTACTCCTGAACCAAGGCTTCTCTGTACCCGTTCTCGCGGAATCCCAAAGAATCGGGAGAAGTCTTCGCCGAAGAAGTCCCTGAAAAAGGGATCCCGGAACAGGGGTGAAGAGGGCAGCTCACTGGGGGTACGGTAGACCCGCAGGGAGGATATATTTACCACTGCCGTCATCACGCGTTGGGCCACCGCAGAGAGGCTTACTGCCAGGGATTTGACCTCCCCGGATGCCCTGGTCTTTGCTTCGACGATGAGAGATGTCTTCTTTTTCGCGGGCGGCTTCCCTTTGCCGGGCAAAAACCAACCTGTCTGGTAAGATATAATGATCCCCAGAACGAGCCCCAACAATAAAAATAGGAGATGAAGGGACCATCTTTTCTCTTTAACGTTCACCTTGCCCTCCCTCGAATAAATTTTTTTGATATTACTTGTTTTCTTTAACCTTTTCAAGGTTTAAATGTAATAAATTTTGGGATTGACCTCTTTTTTTAAATAAGATAGCCTTGATTAGTTAAAATTTTTGCCTCTCGGAGCGATGATGGAGGAGAGTGAATTCTTAAAACAGAGGAGGGAGAAGATAAAGACCTTGGAGGAAATGGGAGTTGACCCCTTCCCCAATGATTTTAAGGTAGAACATACCTCCCTTGAGATCTTACAGGGCTATGGGGATTGGTCCTCGGATGCCCTCCAAGATCTAGAGGAGGCCTTTAGCTGCGCTGGCCGCATTATGGCCATCAGGGTCTTCGGCCGCGCGGCCTTCGCCCATCTGCAGGATAGAAAAGGGAGGATACAGGTATACCTACGTAAGGATCTGCTGGGGAAGGAACTTTTCGATCTGTTTAAGAAGTTAGATGTGGGGGATTTTTTGGGGGTGAAGGGGAGGCTTTTCCGGACCAAGACAGGGGAGTTGACCATCGAGGCCGCTTTCATTAGGTTATTGGCCAAATCCTTCCGCCCCCTCCCGGAGAAATGGCACGGCCTGACCGATGTGGAGATCAGGTATCGACAGCGTTATCTAGACCTTATCGTGAACGACACGGTAAAAGAGACCTTTTATAGAAGGAGTGAAATCATCAAGGGGATAAAGGAGTTTCTCCTCCAGAGGGACTTTCTGGAGGTGGAGACCCCCATGATGCAGCCCATCCCTGGGGGGGCGGCTGCACATCCCTTTAAGACCTATCACAATGCCCTGGACATGGAGCTCTATCTGCGCATAGCGCCGGAGCTGTACCTAAAACGATTGGTGATCGGAGGGCTGGAGAGGGTTTTTGAATTAAACAGGAACTTCCGCAATGAGGGGCTTTCCTCCCAACACAACCCCGAGTTTACCATGCTGGAGTTCTATCAGAGTTATAGCACCTATGAGGACCTGATGTCCTTGACAGAGGAGATGGTCGGTGAGATCGCCTCGAGGGTTTTAGGTTCTTACAAGATCACCTATCAAGGGTTAGAATTGGATCTGAACCCTCCCTGGCCCAGGGTCACACTGAAAGAGGCACTTGTTAAGTATGGAGGTATGGAGCCCTCTTCTAACATAATAGAGGACTACCTTCAAGCGCGGGAACGAGCGCAGGAACTGGGCTTGGAGGTGGAAGGGAATGAAAGCCACGGAGAGCTTTTGGTTAAGATCTTTGAAGAGCTAGTAGAGCCCAAACTCATCCAGCCCATCTTTATCACCGAATACCCGGTGGAGGTATCTCCCCTGGCCAAGAGAAAAAAAGATGACCCAGCGGTTACGGAGAGGTTTGAGCTCTTCATGGTGGGTAGAGAGATAGCCAATGGTTTCTCCGAGCTCAACGACCCTGAGGAGCAGAGGGAGAGGTTTCAGGCTCAGGTGGCCCAAAGAGGGGCGACTGATGTAGAGATGTCATTCATAGATGATGATTTTCTCATTGCCCTGGAATATGGGATGCCCCCCACCGCAGGGGAGGGGATAGGGGTAGATAGGTTGGTGATGATCTTGACCGACTCCCCCTCCATAAGGGATGTCATCTTCTTTCCCCAGATGAGGAAAAGGCCCTGATGCTTCCCTATGAACTTTTTATCAGCCTCCGCTATCTTAAGGCCAAGAGGAAGCAGACCTTTATATCCATCATCACCTTTATCTCCATCTTGGGGGTGATGTTGGGGGTAATGGCCCTGATCGTGGTCCTCGCGGTGATGAACGGATTTGAACATGAAATGAGGGAGAAGATCTTGGGGACCAATGCACACATCCTCCTGCTTAGATATGGTGGTGGGATAAAGGATTATTACGGTGTTGTGGAGAAGGTTGAAGAGGTGCCAGGTGTGCGTGCCGCCGCCCCTTTCATCTACGCCCAGGTCATGCTGTCCAGCAAGGGAGGGGTGGCCGGGGCAGTCCTGCGGGGGATAGACCCCTCTTACGAAGGTAAGGTGTCCAGGCTACCCCAAAACATCAAGGAAGGGAGCATCAGTAGCCTGAACCGAGATGCTGGGGGGAGGCTCCCCGGCATCATCCTGGGGAGGGAGCTGGCCAAGAATGTGGGTGTCTTCCTCGATGACCCGGTGAACGTTATCTCCCCCCTGGGGGATGTGACCCCTTTGGGGATGACGCCCCGGGTAAAGAGATTTCGGGTGACAGGGATATTTGAGTCCGGGATGTTCGATTATGATTCCACCTTGGCCTATATTTCCCTGCCCAACGCACAAAAGTTTCTGAGGATAGGGGATGTGGCCACGGCCATAGAGATCAAGGTGAAGGATATATATAAGGCCCGCGCCATTGCGAAGAGGGTAGAGGGGGAACTGGGTTTTCCTTACAAGACCAGGGATTGGATGGAGATGAACAAAAACCTCTTCTCGGCCCTGAGGATGGAGAAAAGGGTGATGTTTATCCTTTTGTCTCTGATAATTGGGGTGGCCGCCTTCAACATCATCTGTACCTTGATCATGGTGGTGATGGAGAAGAACCGCGATATCGCCATCCTCAAGTCCATGGGGGCGAAGCGCAGAAGTATCATGAAGATATTTGTCTTTGAGGGCCTGATCGTCGGCCTGGTGGGGACCTTTGTAGGGTCGGTCTTGGGGCTCCTCATCGCCTGCAACATGGAGGGGATCTCCAACTTTGTGGAGAGGTTGTTCGGTTTTAAGATTCTTCCAGGAGATGTCTATTATATAAGCCAGCTCCCCTCTAGGGTGGATTCCTCGGATGTAATAATAGTGGTCTGTGTGGCCATAGGGATAAGTCTGCTGGCAACCATCTATCCGGCCTGGAAGGCATCGAGCCTGGACCCAGCTGAAGCCTTGCGGTACGAGTGATCATGATCTGCAAGAAGGATGATGAGCGGGCCATCACTGAGAGGGCCCAGGGATATGTCAGCAAGGGCGAACTGGCGAAGGCCCTGTTGGAGTTCAAGAAGCTGGCAGAGGCCAACCCAGAAGACTTGCAGGTGCAACTACAGATAGGGGATCTGTTAAGGAAGTTGGGGAGAGAGCCCGAGGCCCTCACCAGATATAAGTATGTCCTGTCAGAATATGTCAAAAAGGGCTATCTCCTCCAGTCCATAGCTCTCGCCAAGCTTATCCTCAAGCTGGACCCAGAAGATGGGGAGACCCTTCAGGTATTGAAAGACCTCTCATCCCGAAAAGAGGCCCTGTTTTCACAAAAAGATGTGAAAAAGACGGGCATCCCTCTTCTGTTTGCTGATCTTTCAGAGGAAGAATTTCACCAGGTATTGACACGGCTCAGATCGTATCAACTCGGCAAGGGCAGCTTGGTATGTAAAGAAGGGGAGAAGGAAGAATCCATTTACATCATCACTCAAGGGAAGGTGGGGATATACAAATACAATATAAAGGAAAAGAAGGAGGTCCTCCTCACCGTCCTCAAGGATGGGGATTTCTTCGGTGAGTTCAGTTTCTTCTCACATCAACGCCGAAGCGCCTCAGCCTGGGCGCTGACCGATGTCGCCCTCTTGGAGATAACGCAGGGGGATTTTGATGAGGTCCAGAAGATCTATCCCAATATCTCAGAGGTCCTGCTGACACTTTATAAGAAGAGGATAGTGGATACCATCCTTGCGCTTTCTCCCCCCTTTAATGCCCTGCGTCATCGGGACAGGAAGCGCCTCGTGGAAAGATTTTCCCATCAAGTAATGAACCCGAATACCTTGGTGATCCGAGAGGGGACCCCCCCCAGCTTTCTCTACATCATCAAGGTGGGGAGGGTAGAGGTCTTCACCGAGGAAGAGGGGAAGAAGGTCACCTTGGGCCATCTCACGGCAGGGGATATCTTCGGTGAGATATCGCTTATTTTGGAAAGGGATCATACCGCCTCGGTGAGGACAGTGACCCGCACAGAGCTCTTGGCGGCCTCAAAGGAGGACGTAGATGAGATAGTAGGTTACTATCCTAAAATAAGGGAGACCCTTAAGAGGTATAGCCGGGAGAGGTTGGAGGAGGCAAGGGATGTAATCCTCATTTCGGGGGATGTGGGTGAGAAATGGATCTAAAAAACCGGAGGGAATCTCCTTTAATTCAGGTTAAGGGACTACGTAAGGTATTTAAAAGGGGAGGGACGGATATAAACGCCCTCAAAGGGGTAGACCTCACCATGCAAAGGGGGGAGATGTTGGTGATCGTGGGTGCCTCTGGGGCGGGAAAGACGACCCTGCTCCATATCATGGGGACTCTGGACAGGCCTTCCCAGGGGGAGGTCCTCTACCAGGGGGAGGATATCTTCGCCCGATCTGAAGGAACCTTGGCCGAATTTAGGAACAGGGAGATAGGTTTTGTCTTCCAATTTCATCACCTTCTGCCCGAATTTAATGCCCTGGAGAATACCATGATGCCCGCCTTGATGCAGGGGATGGACAGGAAGGAGGCCAGGGAGAGGGCAGAGGAGATCTTGGTGGAAGTAGGTTTGAAGGACCGGATCTGGCATAAACCGGGGGAGCTTTCCGGGGGTGAGCAACAGAGAGTGGCAGTGGCAAGGGCCTTGATTTTACGTCCCACCCTTTTTTTGGCCGACGAGCCCACCGGGAATCTGGACAGCAAGACTGGAGAGAAGGTAATTCAACTTATCTTCTCTCTGAACCAGGCGAGGGGGGTTACCTTGGTCATCGTCACCCATAACGAGGCCTTGGCCCGGCGCTTCCCCCGACAGATCTACCTAGTGGACGGAAGGACGGTTTGAAAATGTAGTTTACAAAAGGGCAAATATTTGTTAATTAGAGGGATGCATTTTTACCTAGAAGGAGGGATGGCAAGGTGAGAAAAAAGGGATTTTTATCCCTTCCTTTTTTATTTCTCTTCTTGGTCTTGGGTGCCTCGGGGCTCGCCCAACAGAGGTTGATAAGGAATATCGTAATCTTCGGCAATGAAAGGATCAGCGAGGAGATAATTCTTCATGAGATAAAGAGCAAAGTGGGAGGGCCCTTTTTCAAAGAAAGGATACGTGAAGACATCAAGGCCATTTACCGTCTGGGATACTTTCGTGACGTACAGGTAGATGTATCTGAGACAACAGAGGGGGTGATCCTCACCTTTGCGGTGATCGAGAAACCCTCTGTGGAGGATGTCGTCATCTCTGGCAACCTCAAAGTGGATAGGGAGGATATTGAGGAGGTCATCGAGGTCAAGAGGGATTCTGTCTTGGACATGGGCAAGGTACGCTCCAGTGTAAAGGAGATCAAGAAGCTATATACCTCCAAGGGTTACTATGGTAGCGAGGTAGAGTATAGGGTAGAGCTCATAAAGGGGAACAAGGCGGTGGTCTACTTCGACATCGCCGAAGGGGTGAAGGGCTATATCAAAAAGATAGAATTTGTGGGGAATAAGGCCTTCGGGGCGAGAAAGCTCAAAAGGGTTATGCAGACTAAGGAGAAGGGGTGGTTCTGGTGGCTCACCAAAGCGGGCACATTGGAGATGGATGTTTTAGAGGTGGATATCAACAGGATAAAGAGCTTTTATCATGATCATGGCTATGTGACGGTGAAGGTGAGTGAGCCTGAGATCACCCTGAGCAAGGATAGAAAGTCCATTATCATCACCATCAGGATCGAGGAGGGGGACCAATATATGCTGGGGAGCCTCGATATCAAGGGAGACATCCTGACCACCAAGGAGGAACTCTTAAAGGGGCTCAAGAGTCGAGTGGGAAAGGTATATCGCTCCTCCTTGCTGCATAAAGACCTCCTTTGGCTGACTGACCGATATGCCGATGAGGGATATGCCTATGTAGACGTATCTCCCCTGACCGGCCTTGACCGAGAGAAAAGACTGGTAGACCTCGTTTTCAAGATAGAGAAGGGGATTAAGGTCTACATCAATCGCATAGAGATAAAGGGGAACACCAAGACCAGAGATAAGGTGATCAGGAGGGAGCTGAAGGTGGCCGAGGGGGATCTCTATGGCTCCACCCTGTTGCGGAAGAGCCGCCGGCGGGTCAAGAGGACAGGATACTTTAAAGAGGTGGATTTTGCCACCAGCCCCACTGAGAAGAGGGAGCTCATTGATCTGGACATCAGGGTGGAGGAGGCCGAGACAGGGGCGCTGCAGTTCGGTGCAGGGTACAGCTCTCTTTATGGGGTGGTGGGGACCGTCTCCGTTTCACATAAAAATTTGTTTGGTCTTGGATACAAAGCCTACGCCAAGGTGGAGATAGGCGAGGAGGCGGAGGATTTTTCGGTGGGGTTCACTGATCCACGGGTTCTGGACACCCAGATATCCGCTGGGTTTGACGTCTATCATGAGACCTATGAGTATAATACCTACGATGCCCGGGTGGCAGGAGGGGACCTCAAGATCGGCAGAGAGATCACGGAGGACATCAGGGCGGACCTCGTCTATCTGTATGAAAAAGTGAAGATCTACAATATAGATGAGAATGCCTCAAATTACATCAAGAAACAGGAGGGGACGTCCACCACCGGCAAGGTCACCCTTACTCTCACCAGAGACACCGTTAACGACATCTTCAACCCGAGCAGAGGATCGAAGATCTGGGTCTCTGGCTCTATTGCCGGTTTAGGGGGGGACAACTATTTCTATAAGTTCAGGAGTGGGGCCAGTTGGTTTCACCCCATCATCGGTGACCTGATCTTAAACCTAAGGGGAAATATCGGGATCGTCAGGGGTTATAGTGGTGAGGAGGTCCCCTTGACAGAGAAATTATATGTAGGAGGGATCAGGACGTTGAGGGGATTTGAGTATGGTATGGCTGGCCCTGTGGATGAGACAAACGAGCCGATCGGGGCCCTCAATATGTTGGCCTTCACTACAGAGCTCACCTACCCCTTGAGCAAGGCCATCGGGCTGAAGGTGGCGGTGTTTTACGATGTGGGAAAAGGATTTGATCACTGGGATGAGATCACCCCGGTGCGGCATGCCGCAGGGGTGGGGATCCGCTGGTATTCACCCATGGGACCAATCCGCATCGATTGGGGTTTTAACCTCGACCGCAAGCCTGAACGGGGTGAGGACGCCAGCGTGTGGGAGTTCTCCGCAGGGATGATGTATTAAAATTAGAGAAAGGAGCTTGTCGATGAAAAAGGGTCTATTGTTTTTTATCTTTATTGGTCTGCTAATACCATTAAATTTTGCCTATGCCGGAGAGGCAAAGATCGGCTACATCGATGTCCAGCGAGTCTTGAACAAGTCCCGCCGCGGAATTGAGGCAAGGAAGATCTTCCAGATCAGGGGAAACGAATTGAACAAGGTTATTCAAAAAAGTCAAGAGGAATTAAAGGCTTTGAAGGAGTCGTTGGAGAAGCAGGCCGCTATGCTCAGCGAGGAGGCCAGGAGAGAGAAGGAGAGGGAGTACCAGCGGAAGTTAAAGGAGCTGGAGAGGTTGGTAAAGGACTCCCGGGATGAGCTCAAGCAGATGGAGATGGAGATCACTACCAAGCTCCTGAAGAGCATGGAGAAGGTGGTTACCAAGTTGGGCAAGGAGGGGAATTATACCCTGATCTTGGAGAAGAAGGAGAGCTTCATCCTCTATGCCCCTAAAGAGATCGAGCTCACCGACAAGGTGATCAAGGCCTTTGATGCCGCCAAGGAGTAATGTCGTATGGAGCGAAACCTCAAAAGCCTGGCCCACGAGGTCGGGGGGAGGGTAAAAGGTGACGGTTTGGTATCGATCACCGGGGTGGCCGGGATAGAGGAGGCGACCGAAGGTGATATCACCTTTGTCAGCGATGAGAAATTTCTCCCCACGTTGAAGGAGACCAAGGCCTCAGCTGCCATTGTCTCCCAGGAGATAGCAGATGTCTCCCTCCCCCTTTTAATAGTCCCCAATCCCCTCTTGGCTATGGCCAAGATCCTCACCATCTTCACCCAGAGGCCTTATTCCCCAGGGGGAGTTTCAAAGCAGGCCTGGATCAGTCCCTCGGCAAAGTTGGGGGAGGAGGTCACCATCTACCCCTTTGTCTATGTCGGGGACGATGCGCAGGTTGCCTCAAGGGCTACAATCTATCCGGGTGTCTATATCGGCACTCAGGCCAAGATTGGTGAGAGTAACGTTCTCTACCCCAATGTGACCATCTACCCCCGCTGCGTCTTAGGAAAGAGGGTCATCGTCCATGCGGGCACAGTTATTGGGGCCGATGGCTTTGGGTTTGTTAAGGATGGGGAGGCGAACTTTAGGATCCCGCAGGTAGGGATTGTGGAGATCGAGGACGATGTGGAGATCGGGGCCAACTGTTGCATCGATAGGGCCACCTTTGGAAAGACCCTGATAAAAAGGGGGGTGAAGGTCGATAACCTAGTCCAGATCGCCCACAATGTACGGGTAGGGGAGAATAGCATCATTGTGGCCCAGGTTGGGATTTCAGGGAGCACGAAGCTGGGGAAGAACGTCACCCTGGCGGGGCAGGTAGGCCTGGTGGACCATGTTGAGATAGGGGATAATGTTATCGTGGGGGCCCAGTCCGGGGTCACCAAGGATGTCCCCCCCAATCAGGTCGTTTTGGGGAGTCCCCATTTGCCCCATAGGCAATTTCTGAGGGTGGCCTCTGTATGGTCCAGGCTTCCGGAGATGAAGAGGGAGTTGGACCTCTTGTTCAAGCGGGTGGAGAAGCTGGAGAAGGGGAAAAGGTAAAGAAGATCTTATAAGGAGGGTTTGATGATCGATATTAAGGAGATAGTGGGCATCTTACCTCATAGATATCCCTTTTTATTTGTCGATCGGATAATAGAACTGGAGGAAGGCAAGAGGATAGTGGGGATAAAGAACGTCACCATAAATGAACCCTTCTTTCAGGGGCACTTCCCCGGAGAGCCGGTGATGCCTGGGGTCCTTGTCGTAGAGGCCATGGGGCAGACCGCTGGGGTGTTGGCGTATAGGGCCATGGGGAAGGAGATACAGGGGAAGGCCGTCTATTTCATGTCCATCAACCGGGTGAAGTTCAGAAGGCCGGTTGTTCCAGGAGATCAGCTTCGTCTGGAACTAGACGTGGTGAAACACCGGAGGGGTATCTGGGCCTTTAAGGGGAAGGCCTTTGTGGAGGATCAGGTAGTGGCGGAGGCGGAGTTCATGGCCACCATTATGGACAAGGAGGTTGATACGGGATGATACACGAGACAGCGGTGGTACACCCTACAGCAGAGGTAGTAGATGGGGTGGAGGTAGGACCTTACTCCATCATCGGAGAGAAGGTGAAGATAGGGGAGGGTACGCGGATAGGACCCCATGTAGTCGTTGATAAGTGGACGGTGATAGGGGAGGGTTGTCAAATCTACCAATATGCCTCCTTGGGCACCCCTCCTCAGCACCTGAAGTATAACGGAGAAGAGACCTACGTAATTATAGGGAATAACAACATTATCAGGGAGTTTGTGACCATAAACCGAGGCACACCCTTTGGCAATGGAAAGACCGTCCTGGGAGATGGGAACTTCATTATGGCCTATGCCCATATTGCCCATGATAGTATAATTGGAAACCACGTAATCATGGCCAGCTATGCTGGTTTGGCCGGACATGTAGAGATAGAAGATTACGCCGTCATTGGGGGGATGGTGGCCATCCATCAGTTCGTCAGGATAGGGACCTATGCCTTTATAGGTGGAGGGACATCCATTGGCATGGATATCCCCCCTTACGTAACCGCCTCGGGGATTAGGGCCAAGCTCTATGGGATCAATGTTCTCAATCTGCGGAGAAGTAACTTCTCGGAGGAGGCTATCAAAGGATTGAGAAAGGCCTATAGGATCATCTTCCGGTCCCACCTCCCCTTAGAAGAGGCCTTACAGAAGGTGGAGAAAGACCCTGTCTTCTCCCTTTCGGAGGTGAGGCATCTGGTGGACTTCGTGAAAGGTACCAAGAGGGGGGTAACCAGATAGAAGACATGGAGAGGGTCAAGGTTGGAGTGGTAGGTGTGGGTTATCTGGGGAGGATTCATGCGGAGAAGTACGCCTGCATCCCGGAGGCGGAGCTCGTCGGGGTAGTGGACATCGACAAGGGGCGTTGCCAGGAGGTTGCCGCGCACATCAACTGCCAGCCCTTCTACCATCCCCTTGACCTCTTGGGCCAGGTAGAGGCGGTGAGTATCGCCGTGCCCACCCTCTGTCATTATCAGGCAACCAAGGACTTCTTCTTGGCGGGGATTGATGTTTTGCTTGAGAAACCCATCGCCTCTACGGTCCAAGAGGCAAGGGAGCTCAATGCCCTGGCCCAGCAGAAGGGGGCGATATTTCAAATTGGGCACCTGGAGAGGTTTAACGGGGCCCTTGCGGCCATAAACGGCGTCTTGAAGAGCCCCTTGTTGATAGAATCGTACAGGCTTTCCCCCTTTTCGGGCAGAGGGACAGATGTGGATGTCATCTTGGATCTGATGATCCATGACATCGATATAATCCTCAGCATCGTCGGCTCTGAAATTGAGGAGGTTGAGGCCGTGGGAATGCCTTTTTTCTCCTCCAAGATTGATGTGGCCCATGCTCGGATAGCGTTTAAGGATGGATGTACAGCCCACATCTCGGCCAGCAGGATTGCCCAGGAGAGGTTGCGTAAGATGGTAATCCTTCAAAGGGACGCTCACCTGGCGGTGGATTACCTGAAGCAGAGCCTGCTGGTGACCCGAAGGGGAGAAGGGGGGACGGGGGGGATAACAGTAGCAGAGGAGGTGAGGGAGAACGACCCCTTGGAGATGGAGTTAAGGGCATTTTTGCAGAGTGTGCGGGAGAGGAACACCCCTGTGGTCTCTGGTGAGGATGGTCAGAGGGCTTTAGAGGTCGCCCTACAGATCGTCGATGTCATCAATAAGTCCATGAAAAGATGGAGGTGATGGGCTCCAAGATGAAGGTGATGATCGTGGCCGGAGAATCATCAGGTGATCTGTATGGGGCAAGATTGGTGGAGGCGGTCTTATCTTTATCACCACAGGTGGAATTTTATGGCATCGGGGGGAAGGAGATGGAGCGCAGGGGGGTAAATCTGCTCTTTTCCTCTTCAGAGTTATCTGTGGTGGGGATCACCGAGGTTGTGGAAAAGATGGGCCATATATGGAGGGCCTGGAGGGAGATGAAGCGTTTTATCATGCACCATAAACCACATCTGGCCATCCTGATTGATTACCCTGATTTTAATCTGAGGTTGGCCAAGGTCCTCAAGGACAATGCTGTGCCCGTCCTTTACTATATCAGCCCCCAGGTCTGGGCTTGGCGCCCCAGACGTATCAAGAAGATCGCCAGGAGGGTGGACAAGATGGCGGTCATCTTACCCTTCGAGGTACCCTTTTATCGGAAGGAGGGAGTGGATGTGGAGTTTGTGGGGCACCCACTCCTGGATGTCCTCGATGGAAGTCTTACCCGGGAGGAGGCCCGCAGGGGATTGGGGGTACCTGCCGAGGCCCTGCTCATCGGCCTGTTGCCTGGGAGCCGGCAGCGGGAGGTGAAGGTCCTTTTGTCCCCGATGTTGGGGGCTGCAAAGATCCTCCACAGGGGTTTCTCCCCATGCCGCTTCATTATACCCCTTGCCTCTACCCTCGAGAGGGACTTGGTCCAGGGTTATGCAGAGGGGAGCCAGCTCCCCCTTGAGGTTGTGGAGGGGAGGACCTTTGAGGTAATGAAGGCCGCAGATCTTTTGCTGATTGCCTCTGGTACCGCCACCCTGGAGGGGGCCCTCGCCGGAATTCCCATGGTTATCATCTATCGATTGAGCCCTATATCTTATCTGGTCGGCAGGATATTGGTAAAGGTGAAATGCATCGGTCTGGCCAATATAGTGGTTGGAAGGAAGGTAGTACCGGAGCTGATTCAAGGGGAGGTGACCCCCCAGAGGATTGCCCAGGAGGCGGAAAAGATCCTGCGGGAGCCCGCGAGGAGGCAGCAGATCCAGGGGGAGTTTGAGTTCGTCAAAGAGAGGCTAGGGGGGAAAGGGGCCTCTCAAAGGGTGGCCCAGATCGCCCTGCAGATGATGGGGAGGGCATGAAAGGAAAGAACATCTATCTGAGGGTATTAAAGTTTGTCTCTCCTTATTGGCCTCGGCTCCTGGTGGCCATGATATGTATGGGAGGGGTGTCCGCCATCACTGCCGCCTTTGCGCTGCTCACCAAAAACGTGTTGGATGATGTCTTCATCAACAAAGACACCTTCATGTTGAAGATCCTCCCCCTGGGGCTCATCGGTTTGGGGATGCTCAAGGGGGCCTTCAATTTCTGTCAGGGGTACTTCATGAATTATGTGGGGCAGAGGGTGGTGGCGGATATACGGGAGCGGCTCTATAGCCACCTGCAGACCCTATCCCTCTCCTTCTTTGACAGGACCCCTACGGGTGTGTTGATGGCGCGCATTACCAACGATGTGGCTTCTGTTCAGGGTGCCGTCTCCAATGCGGTGACAGGGATGATCAAAGATTTCTTTACCGCCGCTGGCTTGATAGGGGTTATCTTCTACCGGGATTGGCAGATGGCCATTCTGGCCATTCTGGTCTTTCCCTTGGCAACCTATCCCTTTATCAGGTTCGGGAGGAAGTTGCGCAAGGTCAGCAAAAGGACCCTGGAGACCATGGCCCACATCAGCACCTTCCTCCAGGAGACCATCTTAGGCCACAGGATTGTCAAGGCCTTCAACATGGAGGACTATGAGAGCAGGCGTTTCGCAGAGGCCAACGAGCGATACTTGCGATATATCATGAAGAGGGTAAAGGTGCGGGCACTCTCCACCCCAGTGATGGAGTGCCTGGCCTATCTGGGGATCGGGTCCTTTATTTGGTTCGGCGGATATAGCGTCATTAATGGGAGGATGACGGTGGGGGATTTCTTCTCCTTTATGACCGCCCTGGCCCTGCTCTACGATCCCTTGAAGGGTCTGAGCAAGGTCAATCTCCTCATCCAGGAGGGGATAGCGGCCGCCCAGCGGGTCTTTGCGGTCTTGGACCTAAAGCCAGAGGTGACCGACGCCCCGGATGCCCTGCCACTGGCGAGCTTCTCCCGGAAGATCGAATACAGGGACGTCTCGTTCCGCTATGATGATGAGATGGTCCTTAAGCGGATAAGCTTCAAGGTGAAGGCAGGGGAAAAGGTGGCCTTGGTGGGCTCCAGCGGGGCAGGGAAGACCACCTTGGTAAACCTCCTGCCCAGGTTCTACGACGCGACCGAGGGACAGATCCTGATCGATGGGGTGGACATTCATAAAGTGACCTTGAAGTCCCTGCGGGATCAGATTGGCGTGGTAGCCCAGCAGACCCTTTTATTCAATGACACCGTGCGGAGCAACATCGCCTACGGCAGACCAGACATCCCTGAGGAGGAGGTAATCATGGCGGCCAAAATGGCCGATGCACACGATTTCATTATCAGACTTCCCCAAGGATATGATACCATTATCGGCGAACAGGGAGTTAGGCTCTCCGGGGGGCAGAGGCAGAGGATCTCCATTGCCAGGGCATTGTTGAAGAACGCCCCGATTCTGATCCTCGACGAGGCTACCTCTTCCCTGGATACGGAGTCGGAGCGTGAGGTGCAGGGGGCCTTGGACAGACTTATGGAGAAGAGGACCGTCTTGGTCATTGCCCACCGTCTCTCAACGGTGAGAAATGTTGACAGGACCCTGGTCCTGTCTGAGGGGAAGATCGTGGAAGAGGGGCCCCATAAGGAGCTCATGGCCGTCGGTGGGGAGTACAAAAAGCTCTATGAACTCCAATTCCAGGATGAGGACCGGCCATTAAGGGAGGTGGTCTAGAGGGGGCATGCGAGGGCTTTGGCATCGATTGGTGTTACGACTGGGGCCGTGCGTGGCCTTTTCTCTTATCAAGTTCCTCCAGGGGACCATGAGGATTGAGGAACTTAACGGAGAGCTTGTAAGGGACCTCTGGACAAAGGGGGAAAATATCATCATCGCCTTTTGGCACGGAAGGCTCTTGATGATGCCCCTGGTCTATCGAGGGGAGGGGGTGAAGGTCATGGTCAGCCGCCACCGGGATGGGGAGCTCATCAACAGGACGATCCAGCTCTTCGGTTTCGAGACAGTGAGGGGCTCCACCACCAGAGGGGGGCTCTCGGGGATAAGGGGGCTTGTTCGGGCCTTAAAGGAGGGTTATGATGTGGCCATTGCCCCCGATGGCCCCAGGGGGCCGCGCTACCAGGTACAGGCGGGGGTGATCCAGTTGGCGAAGATCAGCGGTTGTCCCATCCTCCCCTTGGCATTCAGCGCCTCTTCCAGGAAGATTTTGCGCACCTGGGACCGTTTTCTCATCCCCTACCCCTTTTCCCGCGGGGTCTTTGTCTGGGGTGAGCCCATCTGGGTCAATCCTGAAGCAGGTGAGGAGGAGATGGAGCAAAAGTCCCTTCTCCTGGAGGGGAGGCTGGAGGAGATCACCGAGTTGGCCGATTGCTATTTTGAGAGGGTGGATAGCTCCCCCAGAAAAAGGCAAAATTGACCAGATTGGGCTATCTCTTTTATAACTTTGTCCTCATCATCCTTTGTCTTTGTGCTTTTCCTTTTTCCCTGCTCAAGATCCTTCTCTCAAAAGGAGATCTCCACGGAGAACGTTGGGGATTCTATCCCCAGGAGCTCCTGAAGAAGGTTGAGAAAAGGCCTTATATCTGGTTTCACGCCGCTTCGGTGGGAGAAGTAAGGGTTACCCTCTCTGTCTTGGGGGAGATGAGAAAGATCTATCCCCACCATGGTTTTCTGGTCTCCACGACCACTGCTCAAGGTAGAGAGATCGCTTCCCAGGGCCCTGGGGTCGATGCGGCCATTTTGGCCCCCTTAGATCTGCCCTGGATAGTGAGAAGGACGGTGCAGCTCATCAGGCCCCATGCCTTCCTGGTGACGGAAACGGAATTATGGCCTAACCTCCTGAGAGAGGTAAAAAAGGCGAGGATACCCACAATACTCTTTAATGGGAGGATCTCTCGGCGTTCCTACAGGTTTTATCGCCCCCTGCGGTTCCTTTTCCAGGGGGTCTTGAGGAACTTTGACGTCCTTTGCCTCCGCTCCAGCGATGATAGGGAGCGGATGATGGGGCTGGGGGCAGACCCTCAGGCCATTCATGTTACCGGGGATCTCAAATTCCACCAGTTTTTCACTGTAGCTGGGGCCGAAGGGGAGGGGTTGAGGCAGGAGTTGAGGCTTGCCGAAGGGCCACCGATCTTTATCGCCGGCAGCACTCACGAGGGGGAGGAGGAGATGGTCTTGGGGGTTTTCAAGGAGTTAAAGGTAGATTTCCCCCGGCTTGTCTTGATCCTGGCCCCCAGACATCTGCAGAGGATCCCGCGGGTGGGAGGGCTTTTGGATTCACAGGGGCTTAGGTGGCTGAAGAGGACGATGATAGATGATAAGCGCCAACCAGAAGAAGTCATTTTGCTGGACACTATAGGGGAGCTGGCCGCCATCTATGGTCTGGGGACGGTCATATTTGTGGGGGGGAGTTTCTGTAAGGTAGGGGGGCACAACATCTTGGAGGTCTTTGTCCACGGCAAAGGGGTGGTCTTTGGCCCCCACATGGAGAACTTCAGCGAGATCGCCAAACTCGTGTTGGAGAAGGGAGCGGGGATACAGGTCAGGACCCCTGAGGAACTCAAGGAGGTCTTGAAGAGGCTCCTCGATAATCCCCACCTCAGGCAGGAGATGGGCGAGAGAGGTCTTTCCCTCCTCCAGGGACATCAAGGGGCCTTGGAGAGGACGATGGAGATAGTAGGGGGCCTTGTAAAGGGATGATGAAGGATCCAGGCAAAAAGAGATGGGGGGATTATCTCTTTAAGGAGCGGGGCAGATGGGGGATTGTTGAGCTTCTCCTGTTCCCTTTCCTTATTATCTCTTGGATATACGGGCTGGTTGTCTGGATCAGGACAAAATTTTATCAGAAAGGACTGCAACTCCCCTGTAAGGTAATCAGTGTGGGGAACATAACCCTGGGGGGGACAGGAAAGACCCCTATGGTAGCCTATCTGGCCGGAGAGTTGCGAAAGAGAGGGGTAAAGGCTGGGATATTGAGCAGGGGATATAAGGGGCTCAAGGAGAGGAAGGGAGGAGTACTATCAGATGGGGAAAAGATATATCTGACCCCTGCTGAGGCAGGAGACGAGCCCTTTATGTTGGCCAAGATGTTGTCAGGGGTCCCCCTGTTGGTGGGTAAGAATAGATATGCGATGGGGCTGTACGCCCACGAAAAATTTGGGATTGATGTCTTGATACTCGATGATGGGTTTCAACATCTAGGGATCAAGCGGGATCTGGACATCGTCCTCATCGATGCACGCAGCGGTTTTGGCAATGGGTGTCTTTTCCCCAGAGGCCCCCTTCGGGAACCGTTACGGGGCCTTCGCCGCGCCTCCCTCTTTGTCCTCAGTAAGGCGGAACCCTCCCAACCTCTGGGGGAGATTGAGGGTATACTCCGTGACCTTGCCCCCGCGGTTCCCCTCTATCACAGTAGATACAAACCAATATATCTCTTGGAGGCGGCCTCAGGCAAGATATTCCCTCCCCAGTTTGTTCATGGGAAAAGAATTCTTGCCTTTGCGGGGATCGCTGATCCAGAGTACTTCATTTATTTATTGCAGGGGTTAGGGGCAGCGGTTGTGAAAGAGGTCCGTTTCCCCGATCATCACAATTATGCGCCCAAGGACTTGAGGATGATGCGTGAATATATAGATAAAGTGGAGGTATTCGTTACCACAGAGAAAGACTTTGTTAAGTTACAAAAGATCCCCTTAGATGATCTCCCCCTCCTTATCCTGGGTATTGCGCAGGAGATCTTGGAAGCAGAAGCATTTTATCAGACGGTACTCTCTGCCCTTTTTCTTAATTCTATTATTGATATTTGAGACAATATAGTTGACGAGTTTAGCCCAATATCGTACACTTCAGGGTGGGTGATTATAGGGATGAGGGAACCTTACATCTTGATCGTAGATGAGAGGGGAAAACTGCTACATGCCGACGATGAAGTGTGGGAAGTTCTTGGGTCACCCGGTTCGAGAGGCTATGACCCTAAAGTCGATCTCTGTGCGCAGGGGTTGAGGGTGTTGTTAGAGGAATCAACTGGGGCCATCGAACTAGGAAAAAAAACCTACCGCTTTGCGAAAACAGCGTGGAAGAATAAAGAAGGAGGAGATGCTTACCTCATCAAGATCTATCCCCCAGAAGACGAACTCATCAAATTTTTTTCCGCTCTTATCCATGAGTTCAAAAACCCACTAGGAGCCATAAGGGCCTTGGCCCAATCATTGGAGGAAAGATTTAAGTTTTCCTTCGAGCAGAAGGATACAATCAGGGCCTATACCGGGAGGATCATTAGAGAGATCGACCGTCTCAATTCTCTCCTCGCTTCGGTCAAATATGTCTCTCGTCCCCTGATAAAAGATATGCAAGAGTTTGATCTGGCAGAGGTGGTAAAGGAGGCAGCAGAACTCTATCAGGAGGAGTTACGGCAAAGAGGGATAAGGATTGAAGTTAGCTTGGGGACAGAGATGGTGCCTTTTTGGGGGACACCTGACGACTTCCATCAAATCCTTTCAAACCTCATCAAGAACGCCGAGGAGGCCCTGGAGGGGAAAAGGGATGGGAGGATAACGATCGCCCTTCGCTGTGCCGATGACAAGGTAGAGGTTGAGGTGATGGATAATGGGATTGGTATAGATGATGAGGTATTGGAAAGTATAGGGAGGAGACCGTTTGCCACCACTAAATCCTGCGGCATGGGGATGGGACTTTATGTGGTAGAGACCTTATTGGAAAAATACGAGGGGGATTTATCCTTGTCTAAGGGACCTCGCGGTTGTGGCACCAAGGCCAAAGTGACCATTTTGCTCAAGAGGGAACCAAATTCTCCCCTGATAAAGATGGGGAGGCCTGTAGATGCATAAGAGGCGGCCGACAATACTAATTGTAGATGACGAGGAGGCGATGGTCTTCAGCATCCAGGATTACCTGAGTTCATACGCCGATTGTCTGAGCGCCACCAGCTATGAAGAGGCCATCTCCATGCTGGAGAAGGAAAAGGGCATCTCTTTGATCATCTCCGACATCAGGATGCCGGGCAGGGATGGGTTTGACCTTTTGATGTGGCTTCGAGAGAACCGTCCTAAGGTGAAAGTGGTCATGACCACGGCCTATGGATCTCCCTCGGTGAGGGCATTAGCCAAGCAAAAAGGGGCCGTGATGTATTTGGAAAAGCCGTTGGACCTTAAACAATTGATGGATATGGTAAGAGAGATTTTGGAACGCAAGGGGTTTTCCGTGGCCATCAAGGATATGGAGTTTACCGATTTGGTTCAATTTCTCTCCTTTGCTGGCAAGGCGGTAAGGGTTCAGGTGACCAACACCCTAGGGGAAGAGGGTGATATCGGCCTGGAAGGGGATGATGTCTTGTGGGTGCGAACGGGCTCTAAGGAAGGAGAGGAGGCCTTTTTTGAGATCGTGAGCTGGGAAGGAGGTGGATTTGAAGTAAAGCCTTTAGGAGAAGAAGAAATAGACGGAAGGGAATTAGACCTCTCCCTCTCTTATCTTCTTTTGGAAGGGGCGAGGAGAAAGGACGAAGATAGCCTTTCGGAGGTAGATGTAAAAGAGGAGCGGGAAGAGCCCGAAGACTATAAAGGAGGGCAGGTAAGGGCCAACTCCGTAAACGCAGTGTTGGAGGAATTTAAATGTGAGGTTCCAAACTTTATCGCGGCAGAGGTGGTCGGCATCGATGATGGGATACCCATTGTTGCCATATCCAGCGATCCAACGTTTGATCCAAACATAGCTGCTGCCTATTATGCCGAGGTGGTAAAGGCCAATGAGAAGGCCCTTAAAGCCCTCGAGAGGGGGCATAAGATTGAAGAGGTATTGTTGACCACTGATGAATTTTACCTCCTTTTACGGATCTTGCCAGATAATCGTTTCTATTTGGGTTTGGCCATTGCCAAAGAGGGCAATTTGGGCATGGCAAGGATGATCATGAAGAAATACGAAGACAGATTCATTGAGTCCTTGCCGGCGGATTAGGATGTTTTTCTTTCTCATTGCCCTCTTGGCAGGATTTGATAGATATCGCCTGGATTGGGGAGGTACCCTAGAGATGGATGATTACCGGGTCATTGGGGAGATGGTCGCCGAGAAGGCCATATCCTCCTGCCAAGGACGACGTTTCGCTATCTTAGAGGGTGGGTATTATCTCCCTGACCTGGGAAAGAACGCCCTTTCCCTTGTGGATGGGCTGCCCTCATCTTGATACCCCTCTTTGCCTATATCATAATTATTGTTAGAGGGGAGAGAGATGGAGCTGAGGAGTTGAAGGGGCCTCTTTTAGGATATATGAGGGAAAAGGGGGTCATCTTTCAACAGGAGGGGGATGGAAGGATGAAGGGGGTCTCTTACAGCAGGCTCTCTTTGAACCCGGCCCATCCCAGCGCGGTGGTTTGTGGTCAGTTCGATGATCCCTGTTGGGAGGTGGTCACCATCGCCCACGAGGTGGGACACATCCTGAACTTCAGGGAGATGGGGCGTGATGAGGCAAGGGAATTTTTTTGCACCGTGGTCGTCGCCACTTTCTTAGGCTTAGAACAGCTTTCTTGGGGTGGACAGAGGCTCATGTTGTACGCCGAGGCCCTGGCCTCCCTGAAGGGCTTGGAGATCTTAAAGGTGATAGGGATTCCCGATGAGGGCCTAGCAGACATGAGGGGGATGATGGTCAAATTGTTTAAGACATATTGGTGTAAATGCAAAAGAGATGTGGTCGATGATGTCTTGAAACACTCCCAGGTGAGGGAACTGGTGGGATGAGGTCCGGAAGGAGGGGTTTTGCGGGAGAAAATATTAAATGTGATGCAGGAAGGCCTTAAGGTACAAGAGAGGTTTTTCCGGGAAAATCTAGATACCATAGCGGAGACAGCCCATTTCATAACAAGGACCCTCCGCCAGGGGAACAAGATCCTTATCTTTGGTAATGGTGGCAGCGCAGCAGATGCCCAACATATCGCTGCAGAATTCGTCAATCGTTATCTCTTAGACAGGACCCCCCTGCCAGCCATCGCCCTGACCACAGATACCTCTATTTTGACCAGCATCAGCAATGATGTTGATTTCTCCCTTGTATTCGCCCGTCAGATAGAGGCACTCGGGCGAAAGGACGATATCGCCTGGGGGATCAGCACCAGTGGAAGGTCACCCAATGTGATTGAGGGGTTGCGCAAGGCCAAGGAGATGGAGATGGCGACCATCGCCTTTACTGGGCAGGATGGGGGTAAGGCATTGAGGATAGCGGACTATGGATTAAACGTCAACTCCACCAGTACACCCCGAATTCAGGAGACCCATATAGCCGTTGGCCACATACTATGTGAACTAGTGGAAGGGGAGCTCTTCGCCCCAGGAGGAGGTGGTGAAAAGGGGATCTGACTGGCGGCCGTTGGATTTTAAGGGGATAAAGACCTATCCCCTGGGAGAGAGAAAGAGCAAGGTAGGGGTAGGCCACTTTGCCTCACCGCTGCGTCCTGGCTCCCCCTTTCGGGTTTTTCTTCATTCCCTTCCCCAGCTCTTAGCGGCCAAAGATTTCAGGGAGGTGGTCTCCCGCATCATTTCGGCTGCCCAGGGAGATAAGATGGTCCTTCTAGGTATGGGGGCCCATCCCATCAAGGTAGGGTTGAACCCCATCATTATAGATCTGATGAAAAGGGGAGTTATTAGGGGACTGGCCATGAACGGTGCCGGCATCATCCACGATGTGGAGATCGCCATGGTGGGAGAGACCTCCGAGGCGGTGGAGGAAGGATTGGGCACAGGGCTCTTCGGATCGGCAAAGGAGACGGCTGAATTTATCAACACCGCCCTGAAAGATGGTCACCAACAGGGCTGGGGCGGGGGCAAGGCCATCGGGAGGGCCCTCCAAAAAGAGGGCCTCCCCTATCGGGAGTTAAGCATTTGTGCTGCAGCCTTCACGTTAGGTATCCCCCTGACCGTCCATATTGCCATCGGCACCGATGTGGTGCATATTCACCCTTCTACGGATGGTTCGATTCTCGGGGAGGTAACCTATCGCGATTTTCGGCTTTTTGCCTCGTTGGTGGCCTCTCTGGAGGGAGGGGTATATATCAACTTGGGATCAGCAGTGATCCTGCCCGAGGTGTTCCTGAAGGCCTTGAGCGCAGCGAGGAACCTGGGGCACAAAGTGGAGGATTTCGTTAGCCTCAACATGGACTTTATCCAGCACTACCGCCCCCTGCAGAATGTAGTTCGTAGACCCACTTCCAAGGGGGGAAAGGGATTTGCCCTGACCGGACACCACGAGATCATGGTTCCGCTATTAGCTGCCGCCATAGTAGAGGGTTTAGAAGGTGAGGGCTAAATCGGGTTGTCGTTTTTACCTTGACAGGGGGGAGAAGGATATATATATTATTATTTGAATATATTAATTCAACGTGAAAATACTTCACGGTGAATTTTGAGGTCGAAAGTCATCTAGGATTTTTAGGTTTTTCCAATCTTAAGTTCAGTGGGCTTCGCTGCTGGAGATTCCTAATTGGTATTTTCCTTTTTGGGGGTCTGGGGGCCAGAGGCCTCCAGAGGGACGTGCCAAAGGTATGTCGGTATTTCCACCAACGGGGTGAGGGGAACCCTCATGAGGATTTAGGGAGGGGATATGGAACTAAAAGATTTTGCCAAAGAGGCCGATTTGTTAAAGACCTTGGGACATCCTATACGCCTGAACATCCTGAGCGTTCTGTTGGAAGAGGATGCCTGCGTGAAGAACATCTGGGGGGGTCTCGACATCCCCCAGGCTACGGTCTCTCAGCACTTGGCGATCCTCAAGAACAAAAGGATCGTGATGGCTCACAGGGAAGGGGTAATGGTCCGTTATTCGGTAACAGATCCCAGGATGAGGAAGATCATTGAGGCGTTAAAGGAGGAGGATGAAGATGCCTCTCTATGAGTATCGATGCCAGGCCTGCGGCCATACCTTTGAGACCCTCAGAGGGCTCCAAGAGAGAGATAAAGAAGTGGTTTGTCCCCAATGCGGTGAAAGGAAGGCAGAGAGGCTCTTGTCTGCCTTTAGCTCGGTGAAAGGAAGTTCGTCTAGTTCAAGTCTTAGCTCATGTGGTACGGGAAAGTTTACCTGAGCCTAAGCTCAGGCGATGGTCTATCGCCAGCCATAACCAATAAAGGAGAACCAAAAGATGGTTGAAGGGGTAATCGTCTTATCCGATGATAGTTTCGATGCGGAGATCGGAAGCTCAGAGCTCCCCTTTTTGGTCGATTTTTGGGCACCCTGGTGCGCCCCCTGTCACATTGTCTCCCCTGCGGTAGAAGAGCTGGCCCGAGAGTACCAAGGAAGGATAAAGGCCGGGAAGATGAACGTAGACGAAAACCCCCTTACTCCGGGGAGGTTTGGTATTCGGAGCATCCCCACCTTGCTCCTGTTCAGGGATGGGCAGGTAGTCGATAAGATCATCGGGGCCGTCCCTAAAGAGACCCTTGAGGACCTCATCAAGAGGGCCCTTTGATGGTGGAACAGATCCCTCTATTCATCTCCTTTTTGGCTGGGATACTGAGTTTTTTCTCCCAGTTTCTTTAACCTCAGCCTTGCTAAAGTTGCCCAAGGGGCTGGGGGCGACAGTTTCAGGGACTCTTGGTAGGCGTGGGAGGCCTTTTTCCCCTCACCCAGTTTCTCCCAACACATCCCCATTTGTAGCAGAACGTATGGCTTAAGCCATTCCTCTCCCGAGGACAGGACCTGCTGGAAGCAATCTATGGCCCGCCGATGTTCCCCTTTGGCCACATAGGAGTTCCCCAGGGCGTTGAGGGCAATGGTCCGCAAGAAAGTCCCCGATGATCTTTTTAAAAAGAGTTCGAAGTCTGCGATGGCTTGATCATAGTCTTTTTGGAGCATGTAGCACCTTCCTCGGTACAGGAGGGCTACCTCTCCTGCCTTGATCCGTGGATGGTCCTTTATCACCTCCGTGAAGACCTGAAGGGCTTCCCCAACTTTTTCCTCTTGATGATAAAGGCTTATCCCCCTGCCTAAGAGGGTGAAGGCCATCTCCTCGCTGGCCGTCAGGTGCTGTCGCCAAAAGAAAAGGGCCAGGATTATCACCACTACTAGAAGGATACCCAGCCCTATGTATCTTAAGTGGGCTAGGACATAGTTCACGACCCTGGAGCCCCAGGTGATAAATTCGTCTGGTTCCTTCAGTTTCTTCTTCGTAATCCTCCTTTTGGCAACCACTATCTTTTCCTCTCTTTTGACCACTTTTTATATCCATTAAATCTCCCCTTGTCAACTCATTTCCCCATCTTGACATCTTTACCCATTTCCCTTAGCCTTGGGAAGGCTCGCTGCAGGTAGATGATGGGAGGAGAAAGGATAAAAGAGATCTTGCATA
>JAFDHG010000019.1 GCA_019308925.1 Deltaproteobacteria bacterium | reverse complement strand
CGAACCCCTGTCTTAGTCCAAGGGGAAAGCGGTACGGGAAAGGAATTAGTTGCCAACGCCATTCACTACCAAAGCCGACGCCGACAAAAACCCATCATTAAGATAAACTGCAGTGCTATCCCTGAAGCATTGTTGGAATCCGAGCTCTTCGGATATGAAATGGGTGCCTTTACCGATGCCAAGGAGAGCAGGCCGGGCCTCATGGAATTGGCTCAAGGGGGGACGGTCTTTTTGGATGAGATCTCAGAGATGAAACCATCCCTTCAGCCGAAGTTGTTAAGGTTCTTAGAAACTTATTCCCTCAGGAGAGTAGGGGGCAAGAGAGACATTAAGGTGGATGTAAGGGTAATTGCCTCAACCAACAAGGAACTAGCTCAGTTGGTAGAGAAAGGGGAATTTCGCAAAGACCTCTATTACCGCATCAAGGTAATGGTGATAGATTTACCCCCTCTGCGCGATAGAAATGAGGATATACCCATCCTCTCTCAATACTTTATAGAGAAGTTGGGAAAGGAGTTGGGAAAGGAGATAAGGGGGGTCACCCCTAAGGCCTTAGATCTCCTATTGACATACCCCTGGCCGGGAAATGTGCGAGAACTGAAAAATGTCATAGAAAGGGCAACGATCTTGGCCAAAGGGGATCTGATGGTCACTGAAGACCTCCCTCTGGAATTGAGGAAAGACAAGATCGGGAAAAGGGATTCCGCCTTAGGAGAGAAATGGATGGATAATGTAGATGGGTTCCTCCCCTTGGCAGCGGTGGAGCGTAACTATATCCTGAAGGTACTACGGGAGAAAAAGGGCAACAAATCGGAAACGGCCAGGATTTTGGGGATCTCCCGTTCAACATTGAGGGAAAAGTTGAATCGCTATGAAATAAGTTCTTGAAAGGGACGAGCTTTCCTAATGTCTCTGGGGTGCATAGTTTGGGTTTAAAAAATGTCAAAAATTCCTACAAAAATATGCTTGACATTTAGAAAAAATTTGATATTTTAATCTAAAAAGTTTCTGGAGATGGACTGATGGGACTCTTTGGAAAGAAGGGAAAAAGGGTATTGGGGTTGGACATAGGTACCAGCGCCATCAAATTTGTGGACATCAAGGATACAGGAAGGGGTTATTATGTCAACAACTTAGGTATAACCCCTCTGCCTCCAGAGACCATCGTGGATGGAAGCTTGATGGATACCACAACGGTGGTGGAGGCGATAAGGGAATTGGTCTCTAATTATAAGATAAAAAAGCGGGAGGTGGCCATTTCTGTCTCTGGTCACTCGGTAATTGTGAAGAAGATCACTCTCCCCAAAATGACGGACTCGGAGCTGGAGGAGAATATTTTTGTGGAGGCGGAGCGTTATATCCCCTTTGACATAAATGATGTAAACATTGACTTTCAGATCTTGTCGGCCCCGGAGAAGGAGATGGGAGAACATATGGAGGTCCTTCTGGTCGCTGCCAAGAGTGATTTGATTGAGGATTACATCGCCATCATCAGGGAAGCCGGGTTGAGCCCCATGATCATCGACATAGATTCCTTTGCCCTGGAGAATATGTACGAACTAAATTACCCCTTGGAGATAGGGGATCTGGTGGTTTTATGTGACATTGGGGCCAGCATAATGAACCTAAATATCGTTAAAGGAGGTAGATCCCTCTTCACCAGGGATATATCCATTGGGGGGAATCTGTACACCGAAGAGATCCAAAAGGAGCTTAGCGTAAATTTTGAGGAGGCGGAAGACTTGAAATTGGGTGGAACATCAGAAAAGGGATCGCCGCACACCATTGACAAGTTGCTTGACAAGACCTCTTCCACCATCGCCCTGGAGATAGCCAAGTCTTTGGACTTTTTTACCGCTACTTTTCCCGAGGAGAGAATAACCCGTCAATACCTCAGCGGCGGCTGCGCTAAGGTCCCCCGACTAAAACAGATTGTGGAGGAGAAGCTGAATGTGCCGGTAGAGATTTGCAACCCGTTCGCAAATATGACGGTCAACCCGGGGGCCTTTGATTCAGACTATCTACAAGATATCGCTCCCTTAATGGCTATAAGTGTAGGGTTGGCCCTAAGGAAGGTGTAAGATGATAGAGATAAATTTACTACCTGTACGAGCGGCGAGGAGAAAGGAGACCATTCGATTTCAGATTTCCATCTTTATCCTCACCCTCTTTTTGGTTTTTGTGGTCATCTTCTATCTCAAGTGGAACGTAAACCAGCGTGAGAGGCATGTTGACGCCCAATTGAAATTGGTCAAAGAAGAGATACTCAAACTAAATAAGGTAGTAGGAGAAATAGACAAGTTAAAGAAGAGAAAGGCCAAGCTCCAACAGAAGTTGTCTGTCATCAAAGATCTGGAAAAGGGAAGGTTGAGTGCGGTCTACATCCTGGACGAACTAAGTCAGAGGATACCGGAGAAGATGTGGATCGAGGCCTTGGATAAGACCGGGAAGAATCTGAAGATCGTGGGATTAGCGTTGGACAACGAGACTATCGCCAATTTTATGACCCTGTTAGAGCGCTCTAGATATTTTGGTGGGGTAGAACTGGAGGTAACAGAACAATTTCAAAGGGGCGGTCTTAAGTTGAAGAAGTTCAGTTTGCGCTGCTCAACTTCCTTTTAAAGGAGGACCCCATGGCGATATCTACGGACAGTATTATCAAGTTACCCACACCGCAAAAGTTGGGGATCCTGTTCCTGATCTCAGCGCTTATCCTAGGGGCCTATTGGTACGCCTTTTACTTGCCACAGGTAAGGGTAATTGAGTCCAAGAAATCGAAGTTGAACGACCTCATTAGAGAGAGGAACGTAAAGAGCAACATCGTCAAGGACTTGGACAAGTTTAAGGAGGAGTTGGGGAGGATGAACGAGGATCTAAAAGAGGTCTTGACCAAATTGCCGGATAAAAAGGAGATCCCCAACTTATTGAAGAATATCTCCAATATGGGTAAAGAGGCCGGGCTGGAGGTCCTTTTGTTCAAACCTCAAGGGGAGCAACCGGGGCAGTTTTACGCCAAGGTCCCCGTGGAACTAAAGTTTGTAGGGTCGTATCACAGAATAGGTATATTCTTTTACCATGTAGGCACCCTTTCCCGGATAGTAAGCATAGAGAAATTCGCCATCGAGAAGGCCCCCGCAAAGAAAAAGGGGGAGACATTGCTGCATACCTCATGTACTGCCACAACTTATAGGTACGTGGAAAAGGCCGCTGCCGCTGGGGCCAAGAAAAAGGGAAGAAGTAAAAAATAAAAGGGGTAAAAATGGATCGAGAAGGGAGATCAAAGGGGGTTTTAACCTTTATATTGGTCATCGGTATTGCCCTTACCGTAGGGGGGTGCGACAATTTACCCCTCCCATTTGGCAAAAAAAGGGGGAAAAAGGAGGAGCAGAACAAGATTGTGGTGACACCCAAGCGTCTCCCAAGAGTTCCCCCTCCCACATCCTCACCATCGCCCTTGCCGCCAAAGGAGGAAAAACGCCATTATGTCTACAATCCCACTGGCAAAAGGGACCCCTTTAGGCCATTTATCGCCATGCAGACCCCTATCAAGCCCTCCGGCGAGCAAGTACCCATCACCCCCTTGCAGAAATATGATCTAAGCCAAGTGAAATTGGTGGCTATCTTGGTGGGTAAAAAAGGGGGAAGAGCGATGGTGGAGGATTCTGAGGGGAAGGGTTATATCATCAAGAAGGGGACATATATAGGGAGAAATTACGGCACAGTGAAGGCCATCCTCAAGGATAGGGTGATCATCGAGGAGAAATATAAAGACTATTTGGGTAATGTCAAACTAAAGAGAGTTGTCTTGAGATTACATGTCCCCGGGGAGGAAAAAAGACCATGAAGAACCCAAAAAGGAAAAGGATGTATTGGGGGGTAGTGCTGATTCCCATTATCTTATTGGTGATGGGTTGTGCCCCCCGGAAAAAGGTGGAACCCTTACCAAAGGCCGTACCCCAAAATCTCATTAAGGATATAGAGGTGGTAGACAGGGATGAGGGCAAGAGGGTGGTCATTCAGGGGGAATCACCTTTGGTTTATACGTTCTTTAAGCTCATTCCCCAACCTTTGAAGCTGGTGGTCGATATCCCCCAGACTGGGTTGGCCAAAGGAGTCCCAACTCCCCTAGCGGTCGGCGATGAAGTGATAAAAGAGATCGTTGCCACCGAGCAAGATGGGAATACCGAGATCTATATCTGTTTGAATAAGTTGGTCAGATATCAAGTCCAAAAAGAGGGAAACCTCCTCTATATAGATGTTGGGAAACAGAGCCCCCTCCTTGCTAAGGAGGAAAAGAAGAAGGAGATAGAGATCGTTGAAGAGGTTCCTCCACCGGCCAAGGAGGAGGTTGCTGCAAAGGAATTGGCTCCTGCCCAGAGTTTAGTCGATGTCTCTGTGGATAAATCCCAAAAAGACAAAGTGATCATGAAGTTGAAGGCCGACGGAAGATTGGGGGATTACGATACCTTTGCCCTGAAGAAGCCGACGCGTTTGGTGATTGATCTGTGGAAGGTCAAGAGGAAGTTCCCCCCCAAGGCGGTCTTGGTCAACTCCCCTTATCTGAAAAAGGTGCGTTTAGGGGATCACCCCAAGAAGGTCAGGGTGGTGCTCGACGTCCCGACCAAGGTCCTCCCCCCCCACAGGATAGATCGCATCGGTGATGAGTTGAGAGTCGTGTTGGGCAAGGAGGTAGAGGTTCCTGTACCAAAAAAGGAGGTGGCAAAGGAAGAAAAGGTTCCTCCTTTGGTACCTGTAACAGGTGAGATCACCGGGATAGACTTTAAGCAGCTTAAGGATAAATCCAGGATTATCATCACCACCTCGGCAAAGGCCCCCTATGAGGTAGTAAAGGGATCAGAGGACACAGTACTAGTAGAAGTAAAGGGAATGGTGGTTCCGCCAAGGCTTAGCAGACCTTTAGATACCCATGAGTTCGCTAGCCCTGTGGTGATGATCACCCCCACCAATATGGTGATCGATGCCCAAAAGGGCGCCCGAGTCCTTGTGAAGTTGCGCAGAATGGTGGCCTATGATGTCCAGCAAGAGGATAGCAGGATCTACCTCGATTTTGAGAGACCTGAGGAGTTTAGGGTGAAAAAACCCAAACCGCTCGAGGTGGTCACCGTCAAAAAACCCGCTGAGGTAGAGGAGGTGGAGAAACCTGTGGCGGTGGAAAGGCCGAAGGTCGCCCCTCCAACACCAGTGCGGAAAGTTGTGCCAGTTATCCCCCCTCCTGAGGAAGAGCTGGAGCGAAAGGTCTATACAGGGAAGAGGATCACCCTGGATTTTAAGGATGCAGACATCGACAACATCTTGCGGCTCTTTGCGGAGGTGAGCAACCTGAACATCATCACCACCGAGGATGTAAAGGGAAAGGTCACCGTCAGATTGGTAGATGTCCCCTGGGATCAAGCCTTAGACATCATCCTTCAGGCAAAAAACTTGGGGATGGAGAGTATAGGCAACGTCATCCGAATAGCCCCCCTGGAGAGGTTGCGTAAGGAGAAGGAGGCCAGGGTAAAGGCCATTAAGGCCAAGGAGGAGCTGGAACCCCTCATCAGCGAATTGATACCGGTGAGCTACAGCACGGCCGCGGAGCTCGCCCCTAAGGTCAAGGATCTCCTGAGCGCCAGGGGGAGTGTAATTGTGGATGAACGCACCAATACCCTTATCATAAAGGACATCCGGATCAATGTGCAAAAGGCAAAGGACCTGGTGCGAAAACTGGACGCCCAGACCCCCCAAATCCTTATCCAGGCAAAGATCGTTGAGGCCAGCACCAACTTCGCCCGAGAGCTGGGGATATCTTGGGGTGGTCATTACGAGGATGAGACCAGAGAGGTCAAAGGGGAGGTTACTGGTGCTAGCAGTGGAGACTTTGTGGTGGACCTTCCCGCTGCTGTAGGTAGTGGGGCAGGTGGTGCCTTGGAATTCCTTGTAGGCAATCTACCCAATACCAAATATCTGCGGGTGAAACTTTCTGCCATGGAGGACTCTGGGGAGGGGCAGGTGATCTCCAGCCCCAGGGTAACAACCTTGGATCATATTGAGGCGTATATAGAGCAGGGCCTGCGCGTACCCTATTTGAAGATAACAGAGGAGGGGACGGTGACCACCGAGTTTATCGAGGCCAACCTGAAGCTGACCGTCACCCCTCACGTGACCGCTGATGGCCACATAAAGATGGAGATCCTGACCTCCAAGGATACCCCTGACTGGTCTCACGTCGTCCAAGGAGTACCATCCATTGACAAAAAAGAGGCCAAGACAGAGGTCTTGGTCAAGGATGGTGAGGTGGTGGTGATCGGAGGGATCTATACCTATGAAAAGACCGGCGGCATACAGGGGGTACCTCTCTTTCACAAGATCCCCTTGTTGGGCTGGTTGTTCAAAAAGAAGACGAAAGATGAGGACAAAAAGGAACTCTTGATCTTTATCGCTCCCCGGATCATTCAACCGAGGAGGATTACTGCCTCTTAAACAAAGGATTTTTCCCTTAATTACTATTACCTTCTCTAAGGCCTCCCGTGTGGGGGTCTTTGCGGATTGCCTGAGGGATGCTAAAAAAGGCTGCAGGGTTCGTATTCATCTCCTTCTTGTTGTGGATTTCAGCCTCAAATCCCCTCCCTTTGGGTGAAGATCAGGTTCAGGCATCACAACGTACTCATCAAAAGAGGGCCTTGGTCACGGGGATTAGGCACTGGTCTAACTCCGCTTACACCCGCATAGTGATCGACCTAGACCGAGAGGTCGCCTACCAGGATCACCTCCTGAAAGAAGATAGGGTGCTGAAGAAACCACCGCGGCTCTATATAGACCTTAAGGTCGCCAGGCTCAGCTCCCATCTAAAACAACCCATCCCCATTGGAGATGGACTCCTTAAGAGGGCTCGGGCAGGACAGTATGACCCTACTACTGTCCGTGTGGTGCTGGACTTGGATAGTATCAGCGATTATAAGATTTTTTCCCTGGGCAACCCCTTCAGGATCGTAATAGACGTCCTGGGCAAATCCCTGAAGGCAAAAAAGAGGGTTACCAAACCACCTCCTTCCCCTAAGCCCCGGTCGTTTAAGGTGGTAATAGATCCAGGCCATGGTGGCGAAGATCCAGGGGCAATAGGGCCCAAAGGACTCAGGGAAAAAGATGTAGTCTTAAAGATCTCTCAAAGGTTGAGGGATAAGATCAGGCGAGAATTAAAGTGGGAAGTTATCATGACTCGCGAGGACGATCGCTTCATACCCTTGGAGGAGAGGACTGCTATCGCCAACACTAAGGGAGGGGATCTCTTCCTCTCCATCCATGCCAACGCCATCAAAAAAAGAAGGACCCATGGAATAGAGACCTATTTTCTCAACTTCACCACTGATGAGGACGCCTTGCGGCTCGCAGCGAGGGAAAATGGGGTCTCGCCTGAGAAGATAAGCGATCTGCAACTCATCCTCTATGACCTCATGCTTAACGCCAAGGTAAACGAATCCAGTCACCTAGCCGAATGTGTACAGGGGGCATTGGTGAACAGACTTAAAAAGAGATACAGCCAGGTGACGGATCTCGGGGTAAAGCAGGCCCCCTTCGTGGTACTCATCGGGGCAAAGATGCCCTCTATCTTGATCGAGGTCTCCTTTATCAGCAATCCGATGGAGGAAAGGAGGCTTAGGGACGAACAATACCTCGCTGAATTGGCCGCCGCCATCTTGGATGGGCTGAGGAGATATACCCGGGATACCAAGATGAAGATGGTGGAAGGTCAACCTTCTTGGTCTATTTCCATAGCCCTCAGCTCTAACTGAAGCCTCTTTAGCCCCTCCCAGTCGTTTATCTGGGGATGAAAGGCTATCCTCAATTCTGAGGGGAGGTGGGGACCTAGATATCCCATATTGAAGCCGATAATCTCATAGGTCGACCCTCCCTCCCGTATCTTGAACTTCAGGCTATTCCCCCCCACTTTCCTTACATCGTGTACAGGAAGTCTGTTTCTTGTGGAGAAGAGGGGCTTGGGGTTGGCTGCTCCATAGGGGGGAAAGAGGGAGAGATGGCTCAACAGTTCAGGGGTGATCTCCTTTAAGTCCACTTCTGCATCGATAAAGATGGCGGGGATAAGGTCTTCATCTCCCAGCCTCCCCTTTACCACCCTTTCGAAACTCTCGCTAAAGGCCCTGAGTTTATCCCGGCTAATCTTCAGGCCGGCTGCGTATTTGTGCCCGCCGAGCCCCAATAGGTGTTCCTCACACTCCTTAAGACCCTCATAGAGGTGGAATCCCACGATGCTCCGCGCCGAGCCTTTTCCCTCCTCACCATCCAGGGCGATCAAAACCGTAGGCCGCCAGAACTCTTCGGCAAGCTTGGAGGCGACAATCCCAATGACACCAGGGTGCCAGCCGTCGGAATTCAAGACCAGACTCCTCCGATGAACAAACCCTTCCCGCATGATGGCTTCCTTGGCCTCTTGGTAGGTCCTCTCCTCAATAGTCTGGCGTTCCCGGTTGGCACAATCTAGTTCTTCGGCGATCTTTTGGGCCTGCGTATATTCCTTCGCCAGCAGAAGCTTTACCCCCTTCGCCCCATTGGATACCCTTCCACCTGCGTTTAGGCGGGGGGCAAGTCGAAAGGCCACCTGTCCTGTTGAGATCTCCCCTCCTCCTATGCCACTCACCTCTTTGAGGGCTAAAAGGCCAGGCCTAACGCTATCTTCAAGTTCCTTGAGGCCATACTTCACCAGGACCCTGTTCATATCCATCAGGGGGACTATATCCGCTATGGTCCCCAAGGAGACAAAGTCCAGGTAACGACGCAGGTTCGGTTCCTCTTGGTCTCGCCAGAAGCCCAAATCCCTCAACCTGCTACGCAGCGCCACTACGAGATTGAAGGCCACCCCCACCCCGGCCAGCCCCTTAAAGGGAAAGGGACAGTTCGGTTGTAGGGGATCGAGGATGGCATAGGCAGGAGGGAGCTGGGCAGGGACCTCATGGTGGTCTACGACAATGGTATCCATCCCCAGTTGCTGGGCCAGCTTTATCTCCTCTCGGTCGCTGATCCCGCAATCGACACAGATTAAGAGCCGTACACCTTGGGAGGCGATCTTCTTTACAGCTTCCGGGTTGAGACCGTAGCCTTCCTCCAATCTGTGGGGGATATAATACGAGGGTTGGGCCCCTAATGAGCTCAAGAAGTCCACCAAAAGGGCACAGGCAGTTATGCCATCCACATCATAGTCCCCGTAAATTAGAATCTTTTCCTGCCCCTTTATAGCCTTAATGATCCTTTCCACTCCCCTGTCCACGTCCTTCATAAGAAAGGGATCATAGAGGTGGTTGAGGGAAGGTGATAAAAACTTCTCTCCTCCCTGGGGGTCTGTAATTGCACGCTTGATAAGGAGTTGGGCGACCAAAGGGGGTATGTCCAGTTGTCTGCTTAGTTCCTCCCTCAATTCGGCGGGACAATGGAATATATTCCACTTCAATTTCATAGTCCTAGGCTCCCGATCATCTCCTTTATATCCTCAATCCCTCTTTGCTTTAGGAAGGCCCCCATTCCCTCAATTATCTCCAACATCGTCCTGGGGTTGGTGAAGTTGGCCGTGCCCACCTGAACGGCTGTGGCCCCCACTACCAGAAACTCCAGGGCATCCCTGTAATCCATTATCCCACCCACCCCAATTATGGGGACCTTTACCCTCGGGGCCACCTCCCAAACTGCCTTCAGGGCAATGGGCTTAATGGCAGGACCAGAAAGGCCTCCGGTTATTCCCCCCAATGCAGGTCTTCTTCGCTCCAGGTCTATTGCCATGGCCGGTATTGAGTTGATCAAGGAGATGGCATCCACCCCCTCTCCTTCGGCTGCCATGGCGACCTCTTTGATATCTGATACATTAGAAGATAGTTTAACTATTAAAGGCAATTTCGTTGATTTTCTTATTATATTTGTTATCTTAGCCACTGTTTGGGGGTTGCTCCCAAACTGTAGCCCCCCCTTCTTGATGTTGGGACAGGACAGGTTTGCTTCCAAGGCAGCCACCCCTTCTAAATCACTCAGTCTTTGGGCGCATTCAGCATATTCCTTGGAGCTATATCCAAAGAAATTTACAATGATAGGCATCCTCCATCGGCACAAAAAAGGTAATTTCTCCTTAACGAATATCTCCAGGCCCACATTTTGCAGGCCAATGGAGTTCAGCATCCCCCCCCAGGTCTCCCATATCCTGGGAGGAGGGTTACCTGCTTGGGGTGCTAAAGAGATTCCCTTGGTTACAATGGCCCCCAATTTATCGAGGTCGATGAGGGAGGCGTATTCCTCCCCGTAGCCAAAGGTCCCCGCGGCTGGCATCACCGGGTTTTGCAACTCCAATTTCCCCAATTTCACCTTCAAGTTAGGCATCGTCTCTCCATATTATCTCTTGGGCCTCAAATATAGGTCCATCTTTACAAACCCTCTTATATCCCCCTTTTGTCTCCACTACGCAACCCAGACATGCACCAACTCCGCAGGCCATCCGTTTCTCTAAGGATATCCAGCATGACCTCCTGCGCTCAGCGGCAAAGTCTGCCACGGCCTTCAGCATAGGCCCTGGACCACAGGCATAGATCACTGTCTGATCCCCTCCTTCATCGTCTTCCTCCCTCAGGAGCTCTGTCACCATCCCCTTTTTCCCCGCTGTTCCGTCCTCAGTAGCTATATTGATCCTTATCCCCTCCAAATTGATGAGCTCGGGCAAACAGATGAGGTCATCTTGGGATTGCGCCCCATAGAAGAGGTAGAGGGGCGAAGGAGATGCCTTCAGCCTCAAGATCAAGGGGAAAAGGGGGGCGATCCCCATCCCTCCAGCGATTAGTAAGGCCTTATAACCCGGCGGTGGATCAGGGAAGCCATTACCCAGGGGGGCCAAAACCATGATTGGCGAACCAACCGATAGCTTGGCCAAGAGACCTGTCCCTTTTCCCACCACCTTGAAGAGGAAGTCCAGCCAAGGGACCATCTCCTGTCCCTCAAAGTTGTGGATGGAGAAGGGACGGGGCAATATAATTCCCCCCCGGTCCTCTATCTTCAACATGGCAAATTGCCCAGGTATGATGGGACCAATAGGGCAGGGGAGGGAGATCCTCAGACGATGATAAAGGGACCCAAGCCTCTTCCTCTCCTTTATCTCTCCCTCATGGTAGCCAAGATTGCCCATCGCCATCGTGGCCATATGTTCGATCCCCGCAGAAGAGCCTCATTATGACGGCGTCTTCACCGGTGTCGGCATAATATCTCCTTCTGATCCCCCATGAGGCAAAACCCACCTTCTGGTAAAGGTTGAGGGCAGTCCGATTCCTTTCTCTGACCTCCAGGAGGTACAATATACCCCCTTTTCTATAGGAAAAGTCCAGGGAGAAAAGGAGGAGAGAGTGGGCGATCCCCAACCTGCGAAAGGAGGGATGGGTGGCCAAATTTAATATGTGAACTTCCTCTTTGACCATCCAAAAGATGATATAACCCAAGACCAATTCGACCTTTTCCTCTGGGGTGGTGGCTACAAAATTGAAGGAGATGGGAGAATTCAGCTCGTAAAGGAACATGGCCCTGGTCCAAGGAGTGGGAAAGGATTTCCTCTCAATTTCCATAACTTGTTCCAGGTGATCCTTCCTCATCCCCCTGATCTCCCATCGCAGCTTCAAGCACCCCCCTCCTTTGTCTCCTTCAGCTCCTTCAAAAGCCCTTTTACCTTGTCGATAAATTCTTCGTCACCAGAAATCTCTATAGCCTTCTTATAGGCCTCCTTTGCCCCCTCTTGGTCATCTAAGAGGTGTTTGATGTTCCCCATCTCCAGATAGGCCACGGCGGCCAACGCATCCCCTGGGGAGGGACTTTCAGCGACAACCCTCTGGTAACGTTCCAAGGCCTTTTGATACTCCTTGAGGTTGAAGTAGATCTCCCCCTGCCAGCAAAGGGCATTTTGGGCCACCCTTTTATCAGGGGAGTGGACAGCGATATCTAGGTAGCGGAGGGAAGATTTATATTCCACCCTTTCTGCCTTCCATATGCCCAATTTTAGGGCCGCCTCATAGGACAGCTCATGGTAGGTGAACTCCTTCTGCAGGGTCTTAAACCACCTCTCCCCTCTGTCTAGATCCCCCTTATCCAAGAGGATGGTTATCATCCTGTAGATGGACCAAGGATACCAAGGGGACCTCTTATATTCTTTGATGACCCTCTGGTAGGCCTTGCCCGCCTCTGACAGATCTCCAAGCTCACTAAAGGATTCCCCTTTAATCCAAAGGGCCTCGTCCATCTTTTTAAAATTGGGGTATTCCAACTGCAAGAGGTCTAGGTTAACGAGACTTTCCCTAAACTTGCCTTCCCTGAAGAAGCAGATGGCGATTTTAAAGAGGGCCTCTTGACGATAGGAGGGGGTATTGAGGAGGTTGAACCAGTAGGGCATGGCCTCTTGGTACTTCCTCTCATAGTAATTGAGTTCTGCCAGGATATATTGCGCCAAGGCCCTTTCGCGCTCTCCTGGGGGGAGTTTGACTATTTCATAGGCTATCTCTTTAACCTGGGCAAGGTCCCCTAGCTTGAGGTGACACCACCCCAAATTCAAAAGGGATTGTCCCCTCCTCTGGTCCTGGGGAAAGCGGCTTAGGAACTCTTTGAGGACCTCTATGGCCTCCTGATATCTATCGAGGCCGATGTATGCCTCCCCCATGAGGGACAAGACTTGGGGGAGTAATGGAGTATGGGGAAACCCCTTCTTTAAGGCCAAGAGCCCCTTCAAGGCCTCCTCTCTCCTTCCGCACATATACAGACACCAACTTTCTCCATAGAGGGCGTTGGGGGTCAAAGGAGAATGGGGGAACCCCTCCAGAAAGGAGTGAAAGGTTTCTACCCCTTTTTTATATTTTTTTACCTTAATCTGGGTTTCCCCCAGCCAATAGAGTGCCTCTTCGCGGGGGCCCTCTTTAAATTCACTGTTCACCACCTTCTGAAACAAACCCTCAGCCTCTTTATGCCTCCCTTGTCCGTAGAGGGTGAGCCCCAGCCAAAACTTGACGCAACAGGATAGGTGAGGAGTGATCTTGCGGTCTTTGAGGGCCTTCCTGAGGTACGCCTCCGACCTTTTGTACTGGCCCTGTTGAAAGGCGACCTTACCAAGCAAGTAGAGGGAGGAGAGATACCAGGGGCCTTGGGGATACTTTTTGACAATGGTCAAAAGGCTACTTTTAGCGCAGGAAAGATCATTTACCTCTTCGCAGGAGCGGGCCAGCCAAAAGTACGTCGCATCTCTCCCTTTAAGATTAGTTTTTGACTTTAGTAATTTCGCGAATACCTCCTTGGCCTCAACAAACTTCTTTTGTTCGTAGAGCGCCTTGCCCAAAAGGTACATGACCTTCGGGGCATGAGTATGCTGGGGATATACCTGCAGAAACTCGCGAAATTGGGCCTCCGCTACCTGATAAAAACCGTCCTTAAAGGCCCCAGTTCCTACCTGCAAAAGCTCTTGGGGAGAAGATCCGTAAGAGGGTAGGGGGGGGGTGAGGGAGATAAAGAGCAGTAGGGCCAAATATATATACTTTAGTATGCCTTTAATTTTTCCTCCCATTCACCACCTTTCAGCACCTCCTGCATCTTTAAGAAGTCCCTCTTGGTGTTGATGTTGATGAACGAGGCAAGAGATGGATCCAGCCTCTTGAGCTCCTCTTCTTCGCAATATCTCACCCGCACTTCAGGAAAGAACCTAGCGATCTTAAATTCACCCCTTTCCAAGAGCCTTTTGATGGGCCCAATACATCTCTTTGAGTAAAGGGCGTGAAGAGGTTCCAATCCATCCCTTGTTATGGGAATTACTACATCATAATTGAACCTCGTCTCGAGAAGATGGGCGATAAGTTCGGTGCAGAGGAAGGGCATATCACAGGCCACACAAAAGGTATGATAATTGCTTGCCCACAAGAGCCCTGTGTAAAGACCCCCCAAGGGACCAGCCCCTGGGATCTCGTCTATAACTGTAAGGGCCTGGTAGTCGCCAAAACGTTGACCTCGGTTAGTCACAATGATGATCTCAGAGAAGAGCTCTTGACACCTACCGTAGACATAATCGAAGAGGCGGGTGCCTCCCACTTGGATAAAGGCCTTATCCTGCCTCATGCGGCGGCTACTGCCTCCTGCCAAGATAACGCATGTTACATCCCATCCCATAGATATAGTTTAAATACCATTATTTCCCTTTCTAATCAAGGAGGGATTAAGGGTTGACAGCAAGAGCCCTTTCTCCTAAAATTTTGTTCAAAATAGCAACCTCTACCTGATCGATGAGATAGAATTGTTGTCATCACCAGCAATAATGAAAAGGGGTAAAACATTCATTGAGAGAAGATTTCAAGTAATTTCTTAAAAATATAAGGATAACATCCTGTATTTGATAATAAATCCATGGACAAGAATAGACAAATGCGTATAGGGGTAATCTCTGATACCCATCTACCGTACTTAACGAAAGATTTTATGGATTTGGTTAAAGATCGTTTTGCAGGCTGCCAACTGGTGGTCCATGCAGGCGATTTTACCAGTCCGGAGGTGTACTATTACCTAAATGAAATCGCATCAGGCAATCTGGTGGCTGTTTATGGGAACATGGATCCGCCTGAGTTACGTAAGTTGTTGCCGGAAAAGAGGATTTTTGAGGTATTAGGGGTAAAGATAGGATTAATCCATGGATGGGGAGCGCCGTATGATTTGGAAGAGAAGATTAAAGGACTCTTCCACGCAGAGGGGTTAAAATGTATTATTTATGGACACAGTCACAACAGTACAAATCATAAACAGGGAGATGTTCTCTTTTTCAATCCTGGTTCTCCCACTGATAGATATCACGCCAAGGTGAACAGTATTGGGTATTTGATAATCCAATATGATGAAATCAAAGGAGAGATCATACCTGTTGCTCCCCTTAAAAGGGGCCCCAGGTTTCGGAGTTTGTAGCTAATGTCTTCAATTTTGGATTTCTTTTGAGTCTGATAAGATATATTATGTAAACTAAGACTGTCCATTTTCTAATGAAGGGATTCTTCGGAAGGATTTTACATATAGACCTTGGTAGCAGCTCTTATTATGTAGAAGAGTTGGCTGATGAGGTATATGAGAGATTTTTGGGTGGCAAGGGGCTGGCAACCCATCTCTTGCTCGCCAATCTCCCCCCAAAGATCAACCCCTTCTCCTCAGAGAACATCCTCATCTTTGCCCTGGGGCCGGTCACAGACAGCAAGATCTTCGGCTCCTGCCGCTATGGGGTCTTTACCAAGTCTTCCCTTACTGGCTACTACTCCGAGTCCTATGCTGGGGGGAAGGCGGCCGAGCCTATGAGCAGGACCGGCTATGATGCGGTGATCCTTCAGGGTGCAGCCCCCTCCCCTACCCTGTTGGAGATCTCCGACACCGGAATCACCTTCCATGATGCCAGTGACCTCTGGGGCCTGGACACCAATGAGGCCGAGGATAGCGCCTTGGAACGGGTGAAAACCCCACATAGGAAGGCTGCCTTGGTCATTGGGCCGGCAGGTGAGCGCCTGGTGAGGTTCGCCGTGATCGGCAACGATCATGGAAGGCAGGCAGGTCGCACCGGAGTGGGGGCGGTGATGGGGGCCAAAAGGATCAAGGGGATAGTATTTCACGGCACCCAAAATAGGGAGATCGCCAAGCCCGACCTGATAGATCGCTTCGCAAAAGAGATCCAAGAACGGGGCAAAAAGGACCCTGGGGCCTTGGCCTACAAACAGTTCGGCACTCCACAGTTGGTAGCCGTTATGAATCGGGCCAAAGGCTTCCCTTCACGCTACTGGTCGCAAGGTACCCTGGAAGGATGGGAGCGAATAAGTGCTGATGCCCTCCTTAAGGAATGCCGGGTAAAATCAAAGGCCTGCCCTCGCTGTTTTATGGCCTGTGGCGAGCTCTCGGAGGTCACCAAAGGAAGGCACAAGGGGCTGCGAATAGAGGGGCCTGAGTACGAGACCATCTATGCCTTTGGAGGTCTTTGTCTGGTAACCGACATCAATGAGATCATCTATCTGAACAACATCTGCGATCGCCTGGGCATGGATACCATCACGGCTGGAAACCTGGCCGCTTTTACCATCGAGGCGGCCAGAAGGGGTAAAATCGCTGAAAAGATCGACTATGGGGATGTGGATGCCATTGCCTCCCTCCTTCAGCAGATTGCCCGGCGTGAAGGGATTGGGGAGGTCTTGGCCCAGGGGATAGTCCACGCAGCGAAGACCTGGAGCCTGGAGGATATCGCCATCCACGTAAAGGGCCTGGAACCGGCCGGATATGACCCACGGGTCTTAAAGGGGATGGGATTGGCCTATGCTACCTCCGACCGGGGGGCCTGCCATTTGCGCACCACCTTCTACAAGCCAGAGCTGGCCGGGATCATCAACCCGGATCAAATAGAGGGAAAGGCGGAGCTGTTGGTGGAATACGAGGATAGATTAGTTATTTTTGACTCCCTGATCATCTGCCGTTTCTACCGGGATATGTATCCGTGGGAGAAGTTGGCGACCATCGTCGAGGGGACCACCGGCCTACGCCTTTATAGAGTGGGGCTGCGAAAGATCGCCTCCCAGATCATGGATAACACCCGAAGGTTCAACCTCCGTGAGGGCCTCACCAAGGCAGATGATATCCTTCCCATAAGGTTCCACCAGGAGCCACTTCCTGAGACGGGGAAGGTCATCACCAAAGAACAGATGGAGAAACTCCTCGCCGACTATTATTGCTACAGGGGCTGGGACTCAGAAGGAAGACCTTCGACGTAATCCCCTACCCTTCCCCTTTTAGGAAAATTTTATTTGTTAATTTACTTTAACTATAAGAAGTAACCATTTAATTTTAAATAGCTTTTTTATTTATTTTTCTTCACTAGCCATCTCCTTCCTTTTTGTCCGAGGTTGTTATAACTCCAGAAGGAATTTCCTTAAGAACTGCCTAAACTTTAAACCTAATGATGGAGAAGTTGAGGCCAAAGATCACAAATCATTCTAAACAAATTTATGAGATTACTGATAACAACTCGTTGTAATTACAGCATTTCATATCAGTATCGGAGTTCGGCTAACCCATCTACTTTCGCCAAAATTCGGGAAAGAGGAGGATGATAACAGTATAAACCTCCAGCCTTCCGACGAGCATACAAAAGATGAGAATCCCCTTTCCCAGGGAGGGGAGGTGAGCATAGTGCCCAGCAGGTCCGACTTTCCCCAGGCCTGGCCCTATGTTCCCCAGGGTGGCTGCTACCGATGAGGTGCTGGTGATCATATCCAGCCCCAAAAGGCTCATGGTTATGGATGAAAAGACAAAAATGACCATATAGAGGATGACCATCCCCAATATTCCATTGAGAACAGAAGGGGAAATGGTCTTCTCCCCTATTTTTACTGCCACCACGGCGTGGGGATGGATGATCCTGCGCAGTTCTTGCTGGACGTATTTAAAGAGGAGCAAGACCCTGATACACTTGATCGCCCCGCCCGTTGAACCGGCACAGCCCCCAACGAACATCAACAAGAGGAGGAGATGTTGGCAGAAGGGTGGCCAACGGCCAAAATCCGTTGTAGCGTACCCTGTGGTGGTCATGATGGAGACCACCTGAAAGGAGGCCTCCTCCAGTCGATCCCCCCAGTTTCCCCCCATCTGGGAGATTAAATTCCAAAAGACTACCCCTACCCCCATAAGGATAACCAGCAGATAAAAGCGAAATTCGCGATCACGCCAAAAAACCGTATGATCACCCTTCAGAAAACGATAGTGGAGGGCAAAATTGGTCCCGGCCAAGAACATGAAGAAGGTGATGACGATCCGATGGTAGCTTCCATAGAATCCTATACTTGCCCCTTTGGTGGAGAATCCCCCTGTGGCCATTGTGGTAAAGGTGTGGCAAAGGGAGTCAAAGATGCTCATACCCCCCAAAAAGAGCAGAGCAGCCTCCAATCCAGAGATGAGGAGATAGGTCTGCCAGAGTATTTTGGCCGTCTCGGCGATCCTGGGACGAAGTTTCTCTTTGAAAGGGCCGGGCACCTCTGCTTGATACATTTGCATCCCCCCTACTCCTAAAAAGGGGAGGACGGCGATGGAGAAGAGTATGATCCCCATACCCCCCAACCATTGGATCAAGGCCCGCCAAAAGTGAAGGCCCTTGGGAAAACCATCGATAGAGGTGAGGACAGAGGCCCCAGTAGTAGTAAGGCCGGAGACGGCCTCAAACAGGGCATCAAGGGGGTGGGCAAAGGTATTGGTCAGCGCAAAGGGGAGGGCCCCAAAGATGCTGGCGCACATCCAGCCAAAGGAAACTATGGTGAAGGCCTGCCGTCTGGTTATATCCCCCTTCTTTTTGGGAAAGGGGAGATAAAGGGCCAAGCCGACTAGGGCGGTGATCCCAATGGAGATAAGGAAGGAGGTCGCCTCCTTTTCTCCATGGTGCCAACTGATCACCATGGGGACTATCATGGCGCCGGCCAGAAAGAGGTTGAGGATACCCATAATGGGTAGGACTTGAGACATAAATTACCCCCTACCAATATTCAAGCTTCACCATCACCAACTTTTCCAATTGTTGAAGGGCATAGGTGGCCACCACCATCGCCACCTTGTCCCCTGGAAGGATTACAGTCTCGCCATAGGGGATCAACAGCCTTCCCCCTCTCAAGATGGACCCCACCAGCACCCCTTTGGGCAATCGCAAGTTTTTCAGGGGCTTGTTTATCAGATCAGAAGTCTCCAAGGCCTCGATTTCGATAACCTCAGCCTGGTCATCAGGCAAGGTGGCCACATTAACAATCTTCCCCCTCCTTATATACTGCAAGATCTTGTTCACCGCGATGAGGCAAGGACTTATAACTACATCCACACCTATCTGATAGGCCAAGGGTGAATAAGCGATCCTATTGATGGAGGCTACCACCCTCCTGGCCCCCATCCTCTTGGCGAGCAGCGAGATGAGGATGTTCTTCTCCTCCTCTGGGGTAACTGCCACAAAGGCATCCATTTCCCTTACATTTTCCTCTTCAAGGAGGTCTTGTGAGGTGAAATTCCCTTTTAGAACCATGGTCTTATCCAACTCTTCGGCGAGGAATTGACACCGCTCCTCATTTGGTTCGATGATCTTTGTACTTATTTCCATTCCCTCCAGAGCCTTTGCCAGGTTGAGCCCCACATCTCCGCCTCCAAAGATCATCACTCTCCTTAGGGGAGAGATATGTTTGCTCTTTGCAGTGGAAATGAGAGCGGAGATAGTCGGCGATTCACCCATGAGGAAGACCAAATCTCTCTCCAAGATCTTATCTTTTCCACGAGGTATAATCACCTGGTTGTCTCGGTAGATCGCAGCGATGATCACCCTGATGTCCGGGTAGAGCTTGCTCAAATCCATCAACTGCTTGCCGATGATAGGACTTTGCTCACCTACCAAGAAACTGGCCATCCTGATCTTACCTTCGGCAAAATCCACTACATCCGTTGCCCCAGGGGTCTCCAAGATGCGCAGGATGGAGGCCACCATCTCCTGATCCGTATTGATGACCAAGTCGATGTCCAAACGATCACTCCCAAGTATCTGCATGTTCGAGGCATATTCAGGGTCCCTGATCCTGGCTATCTTTGTGGGGACGCTGGCTTGTACTCCTGCCACCAGGCAGGAGACCATATTCACTTCATCGCTATTGGTAGCGGCGATGACGATCTCCGCCTCCTCTATCCCGGCATTGCGCAGTACCTTCATACTACTTCCGCTCCCGTGTATGGCCTGCACATCTAGGGTTTCGGAGACCCTCTCTATCCTCTCTTCATCCTTATCGATGACAACGATATCCTTTCTTTCGTGTGATAACTTCCAGGCCACGTTGTACCCTACCTCTCCTGCACCGATGATAATAATGCTCATCGCCTCATACCCCCTTGCCAAGTCAGGGGATCCCCCGGTTATAAGGACCCCCCACAGTTTTGTCCCCAGGGGAATTTTATACTACAAAAATCTCTTATAATATACCCCTTAATTAAATGGGCATTTCCATAAAAAAACTTTACGGTAAAATTAGGCCTGCAAACCATTCAAAAATCTATAAAATCAATAGACTGCTAACCTTCTTCACCCTGAATCTGGCACCTGTATGAGGCCTTTTTATTGCCTGAGCACGGTTAATATGGTAGAGTAAGCGAAAGTTCTCATTTATTTGAAAAAATTATCATTTCAACCTCAGAGCCACGTCCACGGCGGTTATGTTCTTATGAAGGAGCTCTTTGCGGAGCAATATCACTGCTATGAGGTCATAAAGGGGAATAGTGAGCCTAGCTGAGAGGATCTTAAAGGGGGATATAAAGGCCGCTTCACGTCTGATGAGGGATATCGACGATGAGATGGAGTCGGCAGTAAACGAACTAAAAGACCTCTATCCTTGGACCGGAAGGGCCCACATCGTCGGCGTCACCGGGCCCCCAGGGGTAGGTAAGAGCACCCTAGTGGACAAGATGGTCGAGGTCCTCAGAGAGGGGTCGAAGACGGTGGGGGTCATAGCAGTGGACCCCACTAGCCCTTTCAGTGGGGGGGCCATCTTGGGAGACAGAATCAGGATGCAACGCCACAGCACCGATGAAGGTGTCTTTATCCACAGCCTGGCCACGAGGGGGCATCTAGGGGGGATCTCCCGTTCCACCCATGACGTCATCAAGGTATTGGATGCTATGGGGAAAGACGTCATCCTTGTGGAGACAGTGGGGGCGGGACAGGATGAGGTGGACATCGTCAATGCGGCTGATACCTCCATCGTGGTCTTGGTCCCTGGCTTGGGCGATGATATCCAGGCTATAAAGGCGGGGATCTTGGAAATCGGGGATCTCTTCGTGATCAACAAGTGCGACCATGGGGGGGCGGATAGGCTGGAGCAGGAACTCAGGATTATATTGGAGATGGGGGTTAAGCGCCCTGATGGGTGGACGCCGCCAATCTACTGGACAGAGGCCATCAAGGGAGAGGGGATCGAAAAAGTGGTGGCGGGGATCCAAGGCCACCGCGAAATGTTGCATCAGGAGGGTCTTCATCAACGACGGAAGAGGGAGCGGGCGAGATTTGAATTTTTGGAGATCCTCAAATCATCGTTGATGAAGAAGCTCCTACAACAATTGGGCCAGAATGGCGAATTGGACAGTATAGTGGAGGCAATGGTGAAGAGGGAGAAAGACCCTTACACCCTGGTCAAGAAGATTATCCAAAAAATTTTGCCGTAAAGGGGGTTGGGAGACCAGGCCGAAGCTGATCCAAGCCTTGGAGATACTCCCGGGCAAAGTGGACACCAATCCCCAGAGAAAACACGGGAATATCCCTCTATAAGAGACAGCCGAAGGATATGCCGCTGCGAGACGTCACCATATTAGATCTGACCCGGCAGTTGCCGGGCCCCTTTTGCAGCCAGATCTTGGCTGACTTCGGGGCGCAGGTCATCAAGATCGAAGGACCTGGGGGAGATCCTATCAGGGGGCAGGGGCCAAAGCTGAGTCGGGAATCCGCCTATTTCTTAGGGGTGAACAGAAATAAGCGGAGTTTGGTCCTCAACCTCAAGGCAAAGGGGGGGAGGGAGGTCTTTTTCCGCCTGGCCCAAAGGGCGGACATCATCATCGAAGGCTTCCGTCCCGGGGTGGTGGAGAGGCTGGGGATCGGCTATCAGGATATAGCGAGAGTCAACCCGAGGATCATCTATTGCTCTCTGTCCGGATATGGGCAGGATGGACCTTATCACCAAAGGCCTGGCCACGATATCAACTACATCGCCTTAGGCGGGATCTTGGGGCTCACAGGGAAGAGGGGTTCCCCCCCGGTGATCCCCGGGGGACAGATCGCCGATCTGACCGGGGGGTTGCTGGCCGCCCTTGGCCTCATGCTGGGGCTTTGGGCGAGGCAGAAGACAGGCAGAGGGCAGTACATCGATGTGGCCATGCTGGACGGGGTGATCTCCTGGCTCCCCTTCTATTTGGGAGAATACATGGCCGAAGGGACCATACCCAGGAGGGGTGAGATGCTCCTCAATGGGGGATATGCCTGCTACAACCTCTATGAAACGAAGGATGGTGCCTATATGACCTTGGGTGCCCTAGAACCCCATTTCTGGGAGGCCTTCTGTAGGGAGATAGGCAGAGAGGATCTAATCTCAGATCAGTTTGCAGCGGGGAAGAGGCAGAAGGAAATGATCCAAGAATTACAGAAGATATTCATGCAAAGGACCCAGCAGGAATGGATAAAATTCTGGGAGGAGAAAGATATCCCCTGTGAACCCGTCCTCTCCTTAGAGGAGGTCCTTTCCCATCCCCAGGTCCTATCCCGGGGGATGGTAAAGGAGATAGATCACCCGACTGAAGGGACGATAAGGCAATTGGGGGTCCCCATCAAGCTCTCGGATACCCCTGGCGATGTCCGCACCCCCCCTCCCCTTCTGGGCGAGCATACGGGGGAGATCCTCCGTTGGCTCGGCTACTCAAAGCAGGAGATAAAAAGATTGGAGGAGGAAGGGGTTATTTAAGGAGGGAGGAATATGAAGGGCAAGGTCAACCTGAGAGATGAACACCGTTTCATCAAGGAAAGGGTCAGAAGAGGAGAGCATTTGGGAGACCTCTATGAAATAGGAGTGAGGAGATGAAGGTCCATGAGTATCAGGCAAAGGAATTGTTTAAAGAATACAATATCCCTGTCCCCCAGGGCAAGGTGGCCAATACCCCCCAAGAAGCTGCCCATGCCGCCCAAGATATCGGCACGAGCCCCATAGTCATCAAGGCACAGATCCACGCCGGTGGTCGGGGCAAGGGGGGAGGGATAAAGATGATCCACGATATGCACGAGGTGGGAGCTGCCGCCTCTCAACTCCTGGGGAGGAGGCTGGTCACTCCTCAAACCGGTGCGGAGGGGAAACCAGTGGGGGCCCTCTTAGTGGAGGAGGGATTGCATGTCCAAAAGGAGGCCTATGTAGGGATCGTGATCGATAGGTCTCGGGCCTGCCCTGTGGTCTTGGCCAGCGCAGAGGGGGGAGTGGAGATCGAGAGGGTGGCCGCCGAAACTCCAGAGAAGGTTTTCACCGAGACGGTAGAACCAGGGGTGGGCCTGCGCCCCTTTCAGGCCAACAGGATCGTTTTCTCCTTGGGGCTTGATCCTTCTTTGGCAAGGAAGGCCAGCAAGATTATCTTGAACTTATACCGTCTCTTTATTGAAAAGGACTGCTCCCTGGCGGAGATCAACCCCTTAGTGGTGTCCAAGGGAGGGCTGGTCGCCCTAGACGCCAAATTGAACTTTGACGACAACGCCCTCTATCGACATCCGGATATATCTTCTTTTAGGGATACCTCTCAGGAGGACCCTTTGGAGGTGGAGGCCTCCCAGCACCGCTTGAACTACATCAAATTAAAAGGGAATGTGGGCTGTATGGTGAACGGCGCGGGTTTGGCCATGGCGACCATGGACCTCATCAAGTTGGTCGGCGCCGAGCCTGCCAATTTCCTCGACGTAGGAGGGGGGGCTACAGTGGAGATGGTCAAATATGGGCTGCAGACCCTCATCTCCGACCCTGACGTCAAGGTGATCTTCATAAACATCTTCGGCGGCATCCTGCGTTGTGACACCTTGGCCCGCGGGGTTACAGAGGCAGCCAAGGAGCTAGAGATAAACCTTCCCATGGTGATAAGGTTGGAGGGGACCAACGTGGAGCTGGGGCGTCGCATCCTGGCCGACTCCGGTCTGCGCTTTACCGTGGCCGAGGGTATGGGGGAAGCCGCCCAGAAGGTAGCGGAGCTTCTGAGCAAACGTAAGGAGGGGCAATGAGTATCATCGTGGATGAGAATACCAGGGTCTTAGTCCAGGGGATCACGGGCAACGAGGGGACCTTCCACACCAGACAGATGATAGAGTACGAAACCAAGGTGGTGGCAGGGGTCACCCCAGGCAAGGGGGGGCAAAGGTTGGATGGGATTCCCGTCTTCAACAGCGTAAAGGAGGCCGTGGAGGAAACCTGTGCCAATGCCTCGGCCATATTCGTCCCCCCTCCCTTTGCTGCAGATGCCATCATGGAGGCGGCTGAGGCTGGGGTGGAGATCATCGTCTGCCTCACGGAGGGGATCCCCACTCTGGACATGGTCGCTGTGCGACAGTACATGAAAGGGAAAAATACCAAATTGATCGGCCCCAACACCCCAGGAATCATCACTCCAGGGAAGTGCAAGATTGGGGTGATGGCCGGTTACATCCACATGGCAGGGAAGGTGGGGATCGCCTCCCGCAGCGGGACCCTCACCTATGAGGTGGTCGATCAACTCACCAAGCTGGGGATAGGCCAATCTACCTGCGTGGGGATCGGGGGGGATCCCATCATCGGCCTCTCCTTTGTGGACATCCTCCAATTATTTGAGGCAGATCCAGGGACCGATGCGGTAATCATCATAGGCGAGATCGGTGGCAGGGCAGAGGAGGAGGCCGCCCACTATTTTCGCCAGCAGATGACCAAGCCGATCGTCGCCTTTATTGCGGGGATAACCGCTCCCCCGGGGAGGCGTATGGGACATGCTGGGGCCATCATCTCCGGAGGGGTGGGGAGTGCAAAAGACAAGATCAAGGTCTTGGAGGAGGCCGGTATCGTCGCGGTCAAGAGCCCTGCTGAAGTAGGACTCACAATGGCCGACGTTCTGAGGAGGGGTTGATGACTAGAAAGAGATTGTCCCAGGGGATGATTCAGGTCTATACGGGTAGCGGAAAGGGAAAGACTACTGCTGCGCTGGGACTTGCCTGCCGGGCCGTGGGCCACGGCTATAAGGTCTTCATCATCCAGTTCATGAAGGGGAATATCGAATATGGTGAACTGGAGACGGCGAGGAAGTTATCCCCTTACCTGACCATAAAGCAGATGGGGCGGGAGACATTTGTTAGCCGCGAAAACCCTGATTCCGAAGACGTAAGGTTGGCCCAAGAGGCCTTGACCCTGGCTAAAGAGATAATCTTGGGGGGCGATTACGATATCGTGATCCTAGACGAGATCAATGTAGCTGTAGACTTCGGGCTTATAGAAAAGGAAGAGGTGTTAAAGCTGATGGATGGGCACCCCCCAAATATAGAATTGATCCTCACGGGACGTTATGCCGCCGACGAGATCATCGAAAGGGCTGATCTGGTCACCGAGATGGTGGAGGTAAAACATTACTACCAGAGAGGGATCCAATCCAGAGAGGGAATAGAAAAATAATGGGCTGTCAAGATAAGATTTCTTAATCCTTAACTTATTTACAAAAGATTACCACTTCAACCGCAAAGCTACAGCAAGGGAAGGTGGATTCAACCCCTTTCCCTCTCTCCTCCTTTCTCCTCAGATGGAGACTCCTCGCCATCAAGGTGATACTCCTCATCTATCCACTTCCCTAGATCGATGAGCTTACACCTCTGCGAACAAAAGGGGCGATAGGGATTCCCCTCCCAGCGGACCAACTTACCGCAACGGGGGCAACGAGCCCTCACTTTTTCTTCCACCATTTGCTACCCGCCGCAGTCCCCTTCTCTCCTTCCAAGGAGGCAAACCCCCTGAGAAGCTCCTCCTGGCGCTTGGTGAGCTTTTTGGGGATCTGGACTACAACCTCATTGATCTGATCCCCCCTTCCGCGGCCGTTTAAGTGGGGGATCCCCTCACCCTTCAATCTGAATATCTCCCCTGGCTGTGTCCCCCTGGGAATCTGGATCTTTTTGGTGCCATCCAAAGTGGGGACATCAACCTCCCCCCCTAGGGCGGCCATGGTGAAAGGTATAGGTACACGGCAAATGATATCGTCTCCCTCTCGCTCGAAGAACTCATGGGGTTCCACATAGATGATGACATAGAGGTCGCCCGGAGGACCGCCCCTTTCTCCCCCCTCTCCTTCCCCCCTCAATTTGAGCCGAGAACCAGTATCCACCCCCGGAGGGATTCTGAGGGAGACCTTTCCACGCTTCTTTACCACTCCTGCTCCACCACACGCCTTACAGGGGTTAGTGATCACCCTACCCGCACCGTGGCAGTAAGGACAGGTGGTGCTGATGGTAAAAAAGCCATGGGACCTGTTGACCTGCCCTCTACCATAACAGTGAGGGCAGGTCTGAGGGGTAGAACCGGGTTGGGCACCTGTCCCGTTGCAAACTTCGCAACGTCCCCTCTTTAAGATCTCGATCTCCGTCTCCATACCGAAGGCTGCATCAAATAGAGATATCTTCAGATCATACCTGAGATCAGCGCCGGCGACGCCCCTTCTGCTGGAAGAACGAGGGGAAAAGCCGAAAAAATCCTCGAAGATATCGCTGAAGGAGGAAAATATGTCGTCAAAGCCCCTGAACCCCGTGAAACCTGTGCTTTTCAAACCTTCATGTCCATAAAAGTCATATATCTCCCTCTTTTTGGGGTCCCTTAATACCTCATAGGCCTCTGATGCCTCCTTGAATCTTTCCTCCGCCCCTTTGTCTCCAGGATTGCGGTCGGGGTGGTACTTCAGGGCCATCCTCCGATACGCCTTTTTTATCTCCTCTTCGGAGGCGTTACGAGGCACTCCCAATATCTCGTAATAGTCCCGATTCGCCATGGACTATCCCAAATCTATCCCCAGTTCTTGGAAGACCAGATAGGTACAACCCCACAGGGCAGCGTCATCCCCCAACATCCCCTTAACTACCTTCACCCTCTCCACAGGGTATCTAAAGGCCCTTCGCTTCATCTCTTCCAGGGCCGAGGGGATGAAATAATTCCATGCCCCTGATACCTTACCCCCCAAGACGATCATGGCGGGGTTGAGCATATTTACCAGATTGGCCATCCCCACCCCGAGATATCTCCCCATCTCCCAAAAGATCTCCTGAGCCATCTGATCCCCTCGGTTGGCAGCCTCATAGAGTTCATAGCTCGACCTCACTTTTTGACCGACTTCCATGGCCCTCCTCACTATTCCAGTGCCGGATGCATAGGTCTCTAGACATCCCCTATTCCCACAATAACACGGAAGGCCATCTTCATCAATCACCATATGCCCTATCTCCCCTGCCGTGCCATAGGCCCCGCGATACAACTCTCCCCCCATGACTATCCCCCCCCCCACCCCTGTCCCCAGGGTGAGGCAGCAGAAGTCCTTCACCCCCCTAGCTGCCCCTCTCCAACCCTCTCCCATGGTATACATATTGGCATCGTTATCCATCTTCAAGGGCAAAGATAAGGAGCTACCCAATTCTTCACTCAAAGGGACCCCAGCCAAGTTTTGTAGATTGGGGGATTGGGTGAGGACTCCATCTTTGCTCAAGACCCCCGCTACCCCTAGGCCTATCCCCAAGGGCCTGTATCCACGAGAAAGCCCTTGTTCTAACAATCCCTCAATCTCCTTTCGGAGCTTCTTCACCCCCTCCCCTTTCGACAAAGGGGTGAGGGAGGAGGTGAAAGACCGTGCCAGAAAACTCCCCTCTAGATCTATGGCCGCTCCTCGCAGGTTGGTCCCCCCCAGATCAATCCCTACCACGAAGCCCTTCATTCGCCTTCTTCCTCTTCTTCTTTCATATATGCCTTGTCCGATACATCTGGCAACTCTTGAAGGTATCGCTCATATTCCTCTTGGGTAACCAACCCCTCTCTGATGCTCCTCTCTATGGTGCGCACATCGAATTTCTTCTCCTCATCAATGTGCATATCGTACACCCTCCCAAGAAGTGTAAGTTTAAGTCTTTAATATAATAACCATTGACACCCTTTTCAATATTTGATACTTAAGATAATCCTAAGACATTGAAGAGAGGTTCAAATTGTATAATCTTTATTTTTTTCAAGTTGCCATGGTTATCTACTCAGTCACCTTTCTCCTCTACCTCCTCTTTGTGGTGACCAAAAAGGATATAATCGGCAGATTCGCCTTCTGGCTCATCCTCATCGGTTTCTTCATCCACCTAGCCGGTCTGTTGGTCCGCTGGCGGGAAAGCCACGCCACGGGATACGGATATATCCCTCTATCCAATCTATATGAATCCCTCGTCTTCTTTTCTTGGGCCATAGTCTTGATGTATCTTATCGTGGATATAAGATATCATCAGAGGGTCATCGGTGTTATCGCCTCCCCCCTAGCCACCCTCGCCATTGCCATGAGCTCCCTTATACCGGGGGTAAGGTGCGAGATCCGTCCCCTCATCCCCGCCTTGCAAAGCAACTGGTTGGCCATCCATGTGATCACTTGTTTCCTCGGCTATGCGGCCTTCGCTATCGCTTTTGGGATAAGTGTTATCTATATGATTCAGTCAAAAAGGGAGTCATCCTATAGAGGCCCTATACGCTGGCTTCCCTCATCTCAGACCTTGGATGAGATAAATTACAAATCTATTGTCCTCGGGTTCCCCATGCTGACCCTGGGTATCATTACAGGGGCGGCATGGGCCAATTATGCCTGGGGTAGTTATTGGAGCTGGGATCCCAAGGAAACCTGGTCTTTGATTACCTGGTTTATATATGCCGCCTTCCTACACGCCAGATTCACCCGCGAGTGGAGGGGGAAAAAGACCGCTCTTCTCTCCATCGTGGGGTTTATGGCCGTTATCTTCACCTATTTTGGGGTAAGCTACCTGTTGTCTGGCCTGCACAGCTACCTTTAAGTACAAAACAAAAGGGTTCAAGGATTCGAGGGTTCAAGTGTTTGTTTTTCACTAGAATCCTAGACCCCTAGAACCCTTGTAATTGGCCCCTTGAATCCTTTCAATTCCACCATCTACAAATGACCCTTAAGACTACATAGAATATAGTTCTTTGTTCAACATATGGACCCGGTTCCTCTTCAGAACCTCAATGGTCAGATCCATCTTATTTGCCTTTTTTAAGGCCTCTTCCTCTTGCCCCTTTGAAGTATAATCAATTATGCCAAAGTGATAAACAAAGGTCAAGTATTCGGAAAAACATTGCTTTTTCTTCCTCCTTTCGTTATCATTTTGTAAAAATGATCTATGGCATCGGCATCGATATCTTAAAGATAGACAGGTTTGAGAGGGTCTTGGAGAGGTGGGGGGATCATCTCCGCAAAAGGGTATTCACCCCTCATGAACTATCGATCTGTCATAAAAAGACGCGGCCGGGCAGACATCTGGCCCTTCGCTTTGCCGCCAAGGAGGCCTTTTTAAAGGCCCTGGGGATAGGCATGTTTCAAGGGGTGGCCTGGAAGGAGATAGAGATCCTCAACGATCCCCTAGGACGTCCCCAGATGAGGGTAATGGGGAAGGCCGAGAAGATCTGTCAGGAAAAGGGGATAAAGGAGATTTTCGTAAGCATCTCCCACGAAAAAGAATATGGGGTTGCCCAAGTGCTGTTGGAGGCGTGAGGTGAGGAGGTAAAGGCCTGTGGAAATGGTAAGGATGCTGGAGATCGTTTCTCCCACACCCCAGGAGACTGAGAGGATAGGGTCACTGGTGGGACAGATGCTCAAAGAAGGGGATGTCATCGCCCTGGCCGGGGAGTTGGGGACAGGAAAGACTACTCTGGTCAGGGGAATAGCCCAGGGGATGGGATTTTACAGGGCGGAGGTGGCCAGTCCATCCTTCACTTTAATAAATGAGTATGACGGTCCTCTTCCCCTCTTTCACATAGACCTTTACCGGCTTGAGGGTGAAAAAGAGCTCTATGAAATCGGCTATGAGGAATATATGAATGGAGATGGAGTGGTGGTCATAGAATGGGCGGACAAGGTGCCCCAGTCAATACCCAAAGAGTCTCTTTGGATAATCTTGAGATATCTGGATGCCAAACGCAGGGAAATTGTTATGAGAGGACAGGAGGACAGGTATGAGAAGATGATTGAAGAGTTGAGGAGGAAGTTGTATAATTAACCTTTCTGGACTTTTTCCATTTAGTTGATGGAATTAATAGGATTCAAGGGGAATAAATACAGGGTTCAAAGATTTAAAATGAAGGATTCTAGGATTCCCTGTCTGCCGTGTCCGGCACGGCACAGGCAGGAAGGATTCAAGGGCTTGCGGCAAGCTCCCTTCGGTCTGAGCGTTCGACTGAGCTCACGCCGAAGTCTCAGGGTCGAAGACAGCCGAGCGGTTCTAGTGTATTTCACTCGATCACTGGACCCCTTGGCCCCTGGAAC